>NZ_VFVC01000038.1:0-58273 GCF_006441575.1 Mesorhizobium sp. B2-4-12 | reverse complement strand
GTTCGCGATCATGCTGTGGAACTGTAAAATTAGGCGATCCACGATCGAAGGCCATGTAAACTTTCCGCGAATGTGGGCCTGAAGAGCTTGGCCCATCGTGCTCAGCGACTCGCGTTCTGCCAGCATCGACCGGAGGCCGCCACGCAGCCCCTCAACGGTCGCCTGCACAACAAGGCCACCACCAACGCTTTCAATCTCGTCGAATCCGCATTGATCGGTCAGTAGCACCGGTGTTCCGGCAACTCCAGCTTCCAATGCAACAAGCGACATCGCCTCGGCGCGCGATGGGACGGCAAGAAACAGAGCTCGCTCATAGGCGTCGTTCCGCTCAATCTCGCCTAGATGACCCGTAAAGATAACGCGATCACCAAGTTGCCTTTCTCCAACGAACTTTTCCAAACTGGAGCGCATTCCAAAGTCCGGCCCTGCCATCACCAACCGGACATCACCGTATTCCGACGCCACATCGGCGAAAGCTTGGACGAGCAGGTCTGGGCCTTTCACTTCGGCAAGGCGTCCCATGAACAGTATGTAGGGCGCATCCGACTGAGAAGGCTGATGGGTGACGGCCTGGGCGTGCTCCTCCACTCCATTGGGGAGGACGATGACACGGTCTTCTGGTAGCTGAAATCGCTCCAGAATTTGGCTTCGTTCCAGTGGGGTAATCGCAACCAGCAAGCTTGCATCGCGGATTACCCGTTTGCCAAAAAGGACATGGAAAAGACGCGCGATCGGACGTGGGCGGTCAAGGCCCACGAACTCGCCCGCGGCGCTGAATGCGTAGGGTTTGCCCAGCCGCGAAGCCAGAAACGCTGTCGCGACCGAAAGAAGGTTCCAGTAACCAAGAATGTGAACAACATCGGCTCTGCGGAGGCTCCGGGCGAGCCGCAGAGGATTGATAAATGGGACCGTAAGCCGTAGGCGCACTGAACCCGTCGCATACACTGGGACGCCTCGCTGGCGAAGCTTTTCCGCCAAATCGCCATCCTGCATAGTCGCGACTTCGCATCGATGTCCCTTGGCCTCCAAATGAGCCGAAAGGCGCCGCGTTCGTTCTGCGGTACCCCCTCCCTTTCGGGAATCGAGCGATACGGTGGTCAGGAGGATATTCATTGGTCATATCTGCCGATGTCGTCGGCTAGATGCTGAGCATATTCCTCCAATCGGTCCACGAACGCCTCGGATGGCAATCCGAGTTCGGAGGCCTTTCTATGGGAAAAACGTCGGTCGATGTTCCGATCCGGCAATCCTCTCGCACGAAGGAGCAACCTCAGCAACGATCTCGGCGCCGTAGGCCCAATCTTGGGTAGGTTACGACGAAACGCCGCAGCGAGGCGATCCTGGACGAAAGCGAAATTGTTGTTTGGGTCGTGATCGTCTGTGACAAGCACCACCTGAAGCCCAAGACGCTTTCGTTCGAGCGACAATTGGACGAGTGCCCGAGCTACAGTCTCGACACTGACAAGGTGCATCCGTCTGGCGCCGTAGAGGGAGCGGCGAAGCACGATTTTCCACTGCGGGGCACGGCTTATCTCTTCCGCCAAGCTGACCAGATTGCGGCCACCTGGCCCGAACACGGCCCCCAGTCGCAATACGATTGTCTCCGGGAACGAATCTCTCATCACCGCTTCGACCGCAATATGCTCTGTTTCATAAGGTGACAGTGGCCGCGGTCGCGTATCTTCGTCAACGAGATGGTCTTTTACGCCGGCATAAACGTCAATGCTGCTCGCGTGGATACAACGACGGATTCCGGACTCCCGAAAGATCGACTTCAGGCTCTCCATCGCACCGCTATACCAGCCGCTGCCATCCGGGCGCAGAAGGTTGATCAGAACATCTTGACCGCGAAGCACGCTCAGCATTTGAGCATGGTCACCGAGGTTGACGTCGTTGCGTTCCACGCCGCTTGTATCGAGCCATTTTGGCCGCGACCTGTGCACCAGGTATCGGCTGGGACGGACCGCAGAGATATTCCAGCACTTGGCAAAGGCCTCGCCGACGAAACCGGTCCCTCCGAGCACGACTACGCGTGGCTCGTTTTCGAATCGCTCGTCGTTCATGTAGAGGCTTCTTCGGGGTGATACTGCACGCGGCGATGCCGAGATGGTGAGCGGTTAAAGCGAGCCATGCCAATTCGCATTTGCTCGGCCTATACCATAAGCCCGACACGCCGCGCAACGACGGCCGGACCATTGGCGTAGGCCCACCAACCCTTGCTGGGGAAATGGAAAAGTCGCCCTTGGGTCGCAAGCCGCTTTCGGAGTATAGGGAATGCCCATGACTGCGTCTTCGCCAAATTCCCGATCCGGCTCGATCACAGGTTTCGCGCTGCCTGCAGGAGCGGTCATAGCGCTACCTCTGTTCTTATTGCTCTTGACGACCAATTCTGGCGCCTCGCCGTTAATCCTCCTCTGGTTCTATGTTTCCGGCTGCGCCGCGGTAGCCATCTCGCTTGCATTTCCCTCCTCTTTCTTCGTTTTCTTGTTGTCGTCATTCCTCTTCGTGGGTTTCATAGCGAAAGCGATCGCGCACTTCGTGTTTGGCGTGCAGCTAATTGAGCCGGTTAGCACATTCACGTCGCAATGGGACCAAGCGTTAATTTTTGCGGCCAGTGGCTTGTCGGGCGTGTGTTTGGCGAACTTCACGGCGACATTGTTTCCATCCTTTCCAAACACTTTAAGAGCTTCTGGAACCGCTCATCTTGCCAATTCGGTCCTCGGAGCGTTTTCTGTGCTGATAGTTTGCTCAATCGGCATGTATTGGGCGAACTACACATTTCATATCCTCCGAATTGGCTTCCCCCTTGGCATTGACATGGACGCTCGCATCTACGCGGTCGCCGCCTTTGGCATCGCCTGGGGCTCCCTCTTGGGCGGGCTGACTGCGGTGCTCTGGCTCATCGAACTCCGGGGATGGCCATATGCCGCCTTGATCCTTACGGCGACATTTCTTGGTTTGCTCGCTTCTATTTCGATGGGCAGCCGGATCCAGCTTCTTCTCTACGTCCTGGCTGCGGTCGTAGTCATTGCGTTGCGGCGGCGGCAGGTGCGGAGCTGGATTGCCGTTGGCTTGGCGATGGGTTTAGCCGCGTTTATCTTTGTGGCGTCGCTGGCGGTAGTCAGTTTCGAACGCACGTTCGACTTCTCGCAAACTGCGTCCGGGACCTCCGTGCCTCTGCCGGCAACGCCTCCTGAAGCATCCAATGATTCGAACTCCGCTGAGGCGAGCTCGACTTCAGAGGTTCCTGCAACTCCGCGAGCAGTCCCGAAGCCTCCCGCGCTTCAAGAAACTTCATTGGCCGACAAAGTGGAAACCGTAACGCGAAATCGTTCTGCTCTCCAGGGATTGTTCCGCCAACTCCGCAATCTCGCTGTCATGCGTTGGGTCGGAATGGAGGGCGTTATGACAGCAGCCGCCAATTCCGACCGACTCGGCGCCGACCTGTTCTTGAAAGTGATGTCTGAGGATCCCGCCGCAGGCTCCCACGCAATCTACCAAGAAATATCGGGCAATCGTTACGGGCATGTTGAGTACTATACATTCCTCACACTCCCCGGCCCTATCGGCGTAGCTAGCCTGTCCGGATCGGCGATGGTCGTGGCGGCCTTTATGTTTGCACTCACGCTAGCGGGTCACTTGGTCGAGTGGATAGCTGCCCGTTCGACGCAAAACCTGGCAGCCGCGTCCGTAACAGGCGTGTCGCTGGCCTACCTGACGGTCCAAATGGGATTTCCATGGACTTTGCTGATCTATGCGATCGAACTACTCCTTTCCGTTATGTTCCTTGGCGCGGTTTGGTGGGCCACGAAGTGGTTGGCGTCCAGCAACGGTCGAGTTGAAAGCACGCCCATTGAGCCACAATCGCTGCAGTAGGCGAACGCGGTTAGTCGCTATTGTGTTCTCCAGACACGCCTGTTCACGAAGTCGGTATAGCTTAGGACAATTCGCATGACCTTCTCGGACACGTTGTCGGGATGGTAATCGCTCGGCATGCGCAACAGCCGGTCCGCACCGCGCGGTTGGCTTTCGAGGATTTTAAGTCCATCAAGTATCCGCTCTAGCTCCAACCCAACCATCATTACCGAAGCTTCCTCGAACCCCTCCGGACGTTCATGCACTTCGCGCAAATTCAACGCGGCAAAGTTGAGGATTGCGCTCTCTTCCGTAATGGTCCCGCTGTCGGATAAAACAGCTCGGGCAGAGCTCTGAAGTTTTATGTAATCGAGGAAGCCAAACGGCTTTTCGAACCTTACCTTAGGACTGCAATCCACGCCGAGTGCATCCAGGCGCTTCCTCGTGCGGGGATGGGTCGATACGATCACTGGCTCATCGTAGCGGTCCGCAATCCCATTGATGATCCTCAGCAGCTTTTCCAACCTATCAGGCGCGTCGACATTCTCCTCGCGATGTGCGCTGACGATGAAAAATCTTCCCGAGGCGAGTCCGAAACGGCCGAGCACATCTGAGCCGTTGATCGGTTCGCGGTAGTACTCGAGGACTTCGCGCATGGGACTTCCGGTGACGATTATCTGGTCAGGCGGCAGCCCTTCTCGCAACAGGTATTCGCGAGCAATTTGGCTATAAGTCAGGTTGACGTCCGAGATATGGTCAACGATGCGGCGATTAATCTCCTCGGGCACTCGGAAATCGAAGCACCGATTCCCCGCTTCCATGTGGAAAATGGGGACCTTACGCCTTTTCGCAGAGATGGCTGCCAGACAGCTGTTTGTGTCGCCGAGGATGAGCAAGGCATCAGGATTGTGCTTATCCAGCACCTCGTCAGCGGCGATAATCACCTGCCCAATCGTTTCGGCCGCTGATTTCCCGGCTGCCCTGAGAAAAATATCCGGCGTCCGGATTCCAAGCTCTGAGAAAAAGACGTCGTTCAGTTCGTAGTCGTAATTCTGTCCTGTGTGCACCAGTGTGTGCTGGAAATTTGCGTCGAACAGGGCGATGACCCGCGACAGTCGTATGATTTCCGGCCGCGTCCCCACGATAGTCATGACTTTAAGCACTGATAGCCTCCCTGATTAGATCAAGGCGGCTCAAGAGTTCTTTGACCTGAGCAATATCAAGGCGAATCGTGTTGTGAGATGTATAGTCATCGAGAGCTGAAACCGCTCGCTCCCCCTCTACGAAATATTTATCGTAATTCAGATCGCGCGAGTCGGCTGGAATTCTGTAGTAGTTTCCGAGATCCTCTGCGCGAACCATTTCTTCGCGAGACACCAAAGATTCGAAGAGCTTTTCGCCGTGCCGCGTGCCGATGATTCTCACGGGGTTGTCGCGTCCGAGAACCTCCCGCATCGCGTCCGCCAAAACCCCCACTGTGGAAGCTGGCGCCTTCTGAACAAAAATATCGCCCGACCGCGCATGCTCGAAGGCGTAGAGAACCAAATCCACCGATTCGTCGAGAGACATGAGAAAGCGAGTCATGTTCGGATCGGTCACCGTGAGCGGTTGGCCACGCATGAGTTGGTCCAAAAAAAGAGGGATCACCGATCCGCGAGAAGCCATCACGTTGCCATAACGTGTCGCACAGACGACCGTACGGACGGAATCGCTCAGTCGGGATTTGGCGATCATCATCTTCTCCATCAGAGCCTTGGACATTCCCATCGCGTTGACTGGATACACCGCCTTGTCCGTGCTGAGCACGACACACCGCTGAACCCCATGACTGATTGCCGCGCGAAGTACATTCTCCGCCCCCAGGACGTTGGTCTTGATCGCCTCCATTGGGTAGAACTCGCAGGAAGGTACTTGCTTGAGAGCCGCCGCGTGAAAAATGTAATCGGCACCACGAACCGCATCGTCGACAGCATGGTAGTCGCGAACATCGCCAATGTAGAACTTGAGACGCTCATCCCGAAGCGCCAAGCGCATATCTTCCTGCTTCTTCTCGTCTCGGCTGAATATGCGAATTTCCGCGAAATCGCTTGCTAGAAATCTCGAAAGCACGGCATTCCCGAAGGATCCAGTACCCCCGGTTATGAGCAGCGTCTTGTTGGAAAACATACTTATGGTCTCGTTTGGTTAGCAGAAATCATGCATGGCTTGAATGAGCGCGGGCCATTGTGGAGGCTCGTATCCGGTAGCGTGGCGGAAACGGGATGAGTTAAGAGATCGATCGATCCCCACCCTATCATCCGGCTCGATGCGAATTTCCTTCGCGTAGATTTGCGCCACTATGTTCAAGAGATCGTGTTTGCTGATTGCCGCGGCGGAGACATGATAGAGGCCTGTCAGGGCCGGGTTCGGAAGAACGAAATCGCGGATGACCCTGGCTAGCTCGACAGTGGGCAAGCCGGAAAAGATCGCCCGCGTGAACCCCTTAACGCTGCCCTCTTGGTTCAGAAACCAGTCGATCAGACTGTGGGCGCTGTTCAATTCCCGGCCGATGATCGAAGTCCGCAGTGTTATCGCGTTGTCGTAATCGACTTCGCCGAGCAGCTTGCTTCTCCCATAGAGATCATATGCGTTAGGACGCGAACTTTCACTGTAGTTGCCGTCCGCGCCATCAAAGACACAGTCCGTACTTATGTGAATGAGGCGGGCACCTGCGATCCTACAGAGTCGTGCTAGCCGGTGTGGCAAGATCGCGTTGATGGGGATTGCCGCCAAAGGATCACTCGCCGAGGAAAGCTGCTTGACCAAGCCGATGCAGTTTACGACGACGTCGGGTGCCACGTCGGCGAACAGATCGAGGAGCGCGTCGGGGTTTTCCGCGTCGGGCAGATTGACCAAATTTCCTCTGACCTCCTCCGAGAAGAGGCGTTGATGGGATCTGGAACGGATTGAGCCAAAAGTTTGAAAGCCAGGACTATTTGAGAAAAATCTGAAGACTGCATTGCCCAGCATGCCAGAGGCACCTAGCACCAGCAATTTGCGATGAGTCTGTCGTTCCATCACCGATTCCTGATTTACAACCGCGAGCGCGCTAGCTTGCTTCGTGCATGTCGAAAATGATCAATTAGCTGACGAGCAAGCGGCGCGGGCGCAAAATGCGATTTGAAGTACTCGCGGCCCGACTCTCCCATGGATTCTCTCGCTTCTTCGGGCATATTTTTGAGCCGCACCATAGCTTCGGACAGACCAAACGAATCTTCTGCCCGAATTGTTATTCCGGCATTGGATTCACGAATGATCTCTGCAGCCTCGCCATCTAAACAGGCCAGAATGGGGCGGCCTGCGGCAAGATAAGTTGGAATCTTGCTGGGTATGGTCAGCCCGAAGGCCGCCGACCGCTTCAATGTGACAAGAAGCGCCGATGACTGCGCCAATATCCTTGGCATCATCTCGGCTGGAAATCGGCCTGCCAATACCACGTTGCTCAAGCGACGCTGCTCGATCTGGGTTCTGAGCCAATCGGATCTGCTGCCGCTGCCCACAAGAACGATGCATATCTCTGGATCTTGAATGTGACTTGCTGCATCCAGCACGGTCTCCAATGCCTGAGCCGTTCCAAGATTACCCGCGAACACGACGTTAAATCCCGCGGGTAGTTTGAGGGATGAACTCTCATGGGATGCGCTCTCCACGAAGGAGTTGTCACCGGGGTTCGGATGATACGCGATTGGCACGTCGTCACCCACAATGGCCTGTATCTTCCCGATAAATCCGCGAGACTGGACAAGTAGAAGGTCAGCGCGCCGATATATGAAACCAGTGAGCCGCTCGACCGCTGCCAGCATCCATCTGTTTTTTATGAAGCCGGTTTCTTCAAGGCTCTCTGGCCACAGGTCCTGCACCCAAATGACGTGAGCTGCTCCCTTGATACGCCGGAAAACGGCGCCCACCAGTCCTTGCAATATGGGCGAGATTGCGTAGACAAAGATGACGTCGTATCGCTTGGTCCGCGTAAGATACGGGCCCAGCAGCCCTCCAAATATTACAAATGAGAGGTAGTTCCATATCCGCCGAATTCCGCCGCCGCGGCCTCGCGGCACCACGGGTACTCGATGAATCAAGTACCCTGAAGGGTGGGTCTCGGTCCCGAAGCCAAAGGCGCTATAGCCCTCGAAAATCTTGCCCTGTGGATAGTTTGGCTGCCCGGCCAAGACCTCAACGTCGCAGCCTTGGTGCCGCAGCGATTCGACAACCTCATTTATCCTGAAACTCTCGGGCCAAAAATGCTGGCTGATCACCAGTACGCGCAATCTCTCCTCGGTCGCGCCGCTTTCTGTCTGCAGACCCTCAGTTGCCGGGTAAATGAAATTCATTGCCGTAGCGAGCGCGTGTTGCTCATTGTCAGGTGAATATCAGGTCCCGCGGTGAATTCTGGTACTGTCGATTGAAGAAGGCGAAGCGCGCCCTCCAAATCCAGTCTATCTATCATACGCTGCATCTCATCGAAGATGCGCTCGATCATCGCCCGCTCGATGGATCGCGCGGACGCTGCCAGGATTCCCGGCGACCCCGTCTCACGCAATGTCTCGTTACTGTCGAACAGTTCTTCGTAGAGTTTCTCTCCGGGACGCAGCCCGGTGTAAGCGATTTGAATGTCGGTGTCCGGACGCAGCCCAGATAGGCGGATGAGGTTCCTCGCCAGGTCAGCAATCTTCACCGGTGAACCCATATCGAGAACAAAGATTCGGCCGCGCTCATTAACGTCGTCCGGATCATGGGCTGCTGCCTGCAGCACCAGCAGGCACGCTTCGGGAATGGTCATGAAAAAACGCACAATGTCCGGGTGGGTCACTGTTACAGGGCCGCCGGCCCTTATCTGCTGTTCAAAGAGCGGAACCACGGATCCGGCTGATCCCAACACGTTGCCAAATCGAACCGTCATGAAGCGCGTGGTGGACGTCTTTTGATCGATATCCATCGCTTGGCAATACATTTCCGCCATACGTTTAGTGGCTCCCATGACGTTAGCAGGGTTTACTGCCTTGTCGGTCGAAACCATGATCATCTTGGAGACTTTCCAGCGCAATGCGGCGTCGGCAACGTTCCGCGTACCGATGGCATTGGTGAAAATGCCCTCGATTGGTTGAGCCTCCACCATCGGCACGTGCTTTAGAGCAGCTGCATGAAAGATCAGATTGGGTGCGTGGGTTTCAACGACGTTGCTGATCGCCTCCCTCTCGCGCACGTTGCACAGCACCGCGTGGATACGTAGGTCAGGATGCTTTTGGCTCAGCTCGGATTTGATGCAATAGAGCGCATACTCATTGGCATCCACGAGAACGAGGCTCAGCGGACTGAGATCCAATACCTGTCGCGCCAGCTCGGACCCGATCGAACCTCCGGCTCCGGTGATCATCACGTTCTTACCGCCAATCATAGCGGTGATTTTCTGCGTGTCTAACCTCACGGGTGCACGCTGCAGGAGATCCTCCAGTTTTATCGGGCTAAGTTGAATCTCCGCATCGATACTCTTCATGTCGAGCAGATTGGGGAGTGCCAGCAACTCCACCTTCTGCTGCGCCGCGACGTCCACCAACTCCTCGAGGCTGGCGTATTGCTGATATTCCTCGCGAGATCGAGTAAGGATTATTGCCTCGGCCCGGCGGCCCCGCGCTTCGAACCGGTCCAATATCTGAGGCAGGTTGCTCAGCGGCCCCACGACCGGAATACCCCGGATCGCTCGCCCTGTTCTTCGGCCGCGTTCGTCGAGAATTGCAAGCACCTCCACAGAGGCACTTTTTCTCTCCTTGATCGTTCTTATGAAAGCCTCGGCATTATCGGTCGCCCCGATGAGAAGAACGTTCTTGGCGCTTCCTTTGGCAACCTTCCCCTTTCTAACATCGTGCCGATTCCGATAGACGCGGTATGCGGCACGCGGCCCGGCCAGAAACACGATCGCGAAGGCCCACGCGATGAGAATGGAAGAACGTGGGATCGAATTCAGACGATCGACCAGAAATTCGATGACCGTGAAGATGGCGAGAGATGCGGTAGTTACGCCGGCGATCGCCAGGAAATCTGACAGCGATGCGTAACGCCATACGCCGCGATTGAGCCCAAGGAAAAAGCCAGTGATGCTGACTATGAATCCGAAGAGTGCCGCAGCTGCAACGAACTTCCAAAAGTTCCCCGAGAAGCCGTCCAACCTCAATGCGAATGACAGCAACAGCGCGGCGGCCCCCATAAGGCCATCGTGCACGAGGGCCAAACCGCGCAATGTCAAGAGCCGCGAGATGACGCGGGGCCTCTTGGACCCGATCTTTGAATGGGCGACTTCAGATTTTTTGAGACCGGAAGGCACTAGGCTTCACCTTGAAGACACGAATGCTTCCGGCCTTTCTCGATCGATATTCGAGACGATCGTCCACGCCCTGTGCGGTTCAGCAGCGACACGTTCTGCGCTTGCCATGGCGTCGGAGATGACAGTGTCCGGCAGGAAGGTCGCATTTTAAAACCAATTGTCCTGATATCTTTCTTCTTACCCAAACATGAGGTCCGGTGCTCCGGTGCTCGGAGAAGTCTGTACCGCACATGGCCTGATCGTCCAATACTTATTTCCAGAAGTGCACCGCGATGACGAGCAGAGGGCGTCAGCGTGGATCATTGTCCGGCTCGCAAGGCACGCAGGGTGCGTGTTCAAATTCTGCCGACGTAAGACCCGGGGCTAAGACAACCCCACACGCCGCTGATGCAGTGTACCACGTATCCGCCAATCGACGCAAAAGACCCTCTCTCATTCGAGTGACGACCTAATATGCGCCCTTGCCGCCACAAGAGTGTGCAGGCCTGGACAAGAAGTGAAGATCATCTGTCGGAATGTTTTCGGTCCTCGGTCGACGCTCGCTCGACACACCGCCGCCTCCCTGCGAGGAGATTGCATCGGGACCGATCAAACCCAGCGCGTTGGCGGCGAACTGGAAATCTTTCGACTGCTGGCGATGCTTGCCATGGCGGCCGGTCCGACCTGAAACGCGAACCGGAACGAACTCCATTCTGTCTGCCACATCGCGTAACTGAAGCCGCCTGCGGCAAAAAATCACTATGGGTGGACCTGCCAAGCCCACCCGAGCCTGCTGGCTTGCATGATTATTTAGTAAAAACTAATAGAATAGCGTCTTTTGCCGCGAATTCGCCCCGATCTTTGAAGAGAGCGGTACTGACGGCGTGCCTGCATGAACTCCACCACCTTGCGGAGAAAACGAAGTCCCCGATGGTCAAGGACAATGCCACAGTAGGCGTCGTGGTGCCGATGTTCAACGCGGAGCGAACCATTCGCTCCACCCTGACCAGCATCTGCCGCCAGAACTACCAGGCACTGGACATTATCGTGGTCGACGATGGATCGACGGATGAGTCCGCATCAATCGTGGCCTTCTGTGCCGATAAAGATCGGCGTATACGCCTCATAAGGCAGTCAAATGGCGGAGTTGCGCACGCTCGCAATCGCGGCGCGGCTTCTACCGACGCGGAATTTCTAGCGTTTGTCGATGCGGATGATCTTTGGGCCCCATCCAAGATCGCATTGCAATTGCGCGCCTTGCTGGAAGGTGGCTCTTCAGCAGGCCTGGCATATTGTTGGTTTGCGCATATCGATGAGGACGGTCGGGTATTCTCGCTGCATAATCACCCCGACGCCCAAGGTCATGTGCTCCAGCGCATGTGCAGACAAAATTTTGTCGGCAATGGAAGTTCGATGCTTGTACGTCGCTCCGCATTCGAGCAAGCGGGACAATTCGATTCGTCCTTGCGGGCCAAGAGCGCACAAGGCTGCGAGGATCTTCTGATGTGCCTCAGAATAGCGGAAAGTTACGAGTTCCGTGTCGTGCCTCAACATCTTGTGGGCTACCGAATGACGAACGTCAACATGTCGAGCGATGTCATGCAGATGCTTCGTTCCTGCGAAATCGTCCTTGCCGAGTTTCGTGAAAAATATCCGCAATTCGGGGGCGATCTCGATGCCCATCTGGTCGACATGATCCATTGGCTTGCCACAAGAGCTTTGATTGAGGGACGGTTTTTCGCGGCCTACGACCTACTGAAGAAGTCCGTCGTCCTGGACCCACGCACCGCGATTTCTGGTCTGCCTGACATCGTAGACGCATATTGCCGGGCCAGGCTGGTTCCTCGCTGGATTAAGCTTCGAGTGAAACGGATGCTAAACAAAGACGCCGAATTTCGGCCTCTTTATAGCGAAATGAGCTGGTGAAAATGTCATCCACTCCAGACGGGCACGTAAATGTGCTGGAGGCAGAACTGCGGGAGATGTTTGGCGTGGATGGCTGCGTAGGTGTCCGCCACGTGGATCTAGACATCCAAGGTGCTCCTGAGGACTGCGATGCCGGCATGATCGTCTTGTGGCGCGGCGGGCTGCCGGTCGGGCATTTGCTCAGGGCGAGCGACGGGGAGTGCCGCATTGCCCCAATTGCGATCGCTCAAGACTCAAGCCCGGCTCCACCGGTTCTGGACCTGCCGAGCGCCAGCGTGGTCATCTGTACGCGCGACAGGCCGAAAGAGCTGCGGCGCTGCCTCTCCTCGCTCCCTCTGCAAACCCTTCCGCCCGCGGAGGTCATTGTGGTCGACAACGCGTCGGCAGGCGGCGAAACGCGCGAGGTAGCGCTCGCTGCCGGCGCAATCTATGTCCGCGAGGACCGACCCGGCTTGGATATTGCCCGAAATCGAGGCGCTGAGCGTGCATCCTCCGAGATCGTTGCCTACACGGACGATGACGTTCTGCTTCATCCGCAATGGCTTGAGCGGCTGGTCACAGCATTTGACAGACCTTCGATCGGCGCGGTGACGGGTCTTGTGCTGCCCGCCGAGATTACCACCGAAGCGCAGCGTTATTTCGAGACATTCTGGAGTTTCGGGCAAGGCTATACACCTCGGATTTTCCGCGCGGCCGATTTTGCCGCCAGCAAGCACGAGGTATTCCCTGCCTGGAAAGTTGGGGCTGGCGCCAGCATGGCGTTCCGGCGCGACGTGTTTGACCACGCCGGGCTGTTTGACGAGCGTCTCGACGTCGGTCAGGCCGGATGTTCTGGAGACTCCGAATATTGGTATCGGCTGCTCGCCAATGGATATGACTGCCGCTACCAGCCCACCTCCGTCGCGTTCCATTTCCACAGGCGGACGATGGAAGGCCTGGCCAAGCAAATCTACTTCTACATGCGCGGTCACTCAGCCGCTTTGCTCGTCCAGCATGAACGGACTGGCGTCAAGGCGAATTTGAGACAGGCCTTCAAATGGAAACCACTCTGGTATCTCGGCAGGGTGCGCAGGAGGATGCTTGGGCGCAAGGTCCCTGAGGATCGTTTCCTTTGGCAGGAAATCGCCGGCTATGTGTCGGGAATCCTGTTCTATCTCCGAACCAGGCGCGGGTAAGACGGCGTGGCGCATCATCCCCTGGTTTCGATCGTGGTGCCTGCGCACAATGCGCAGGTGACGCTGGCGCAGGCGCTCGATTGCCTCCTCGGTCAGGATGTTGCGGATTGGGAGGCGATCGTCGTCGACGACGCCTCCACGGACCGCACCCCCGCGATCATCGCCGGCTATGTGCAACGCGACGCCCGATTTCGGACGTTGAAGTCTTGCGCCCACAGCGCCGCCGGCGCGCGCAACAAGGGGATTTCGACAGCGCGCGGCCGCTGGCTGATGTTCCTGGACGCGGACGACTGGGTGGACGCCGGCTTCCTTGCCAAGATGCTGGCCGCGCTGAAAACCGCGCCCGATGCCGTGGCCGCCTATTGCGGTTCCCGGCGCGTGATGCCCGATGGCGCACTCACCCCGCCGAGCATCGCGACCGAGGTTGCGGTCGAGCCCTTCGAGACATTCGCCCGCCGGTGCGGCATCCGCACGCACGCGCTGCTGATCGATCGGGCGACAATCGTCGAGCTGGGCGGTTTCGATGTGTCGCTGCGCACCTGCGAGGACTGGGATTTGTGGCAGCGCGTCGCACGTCAGGGCAAAAATTGGCTGATGGTCGACGAGCCGCTCGCTTTCTATCGGGCCAGCCCCAACTCGCTCACCCGCAATTCAACGCAGATGCTGGCAGACGCGGAAATCGTCATCGCCCGCGGCTTTTCTGCCGACCCCAGGGTCAAACACCCAGCCCCGGCGCACGCCAATGGGGCGATCCCGGCGCCCGGCCGCACCGCCGCCGAAGCGCTCGCCTGGTTCGCGTTGTGGAATGCCGCGTCGGATTGCGGCAGCGGCTCGCGCCTGACCAACCCGGAGCCCCTGCGCGCGCTCCCCGTGGGGCGTAAGTGGGCGCATGAGGTCGCCAAGGTGATTTTCGACGGCCTGATGGTGGGAAGCCTGTCGGGGCCGGCGCAATTGGCTGCCAGATGGGACAGGTTCGGCGGCCCCTTAAGCAAATTGATCATCGAACTCGGCCAGGTCTGGGACAATCCCGTGGCAGGTCGCCGCGTCCAATATCACCTTGAGCAAATGCTTCTCGACTTCGACGACCTTGCCGCGCCGCGTCCGCTAGCGCGAACGCTAGGGATTCGCGTCGACGCCCGAAATCCGACCTCGACCGAACTGCCGGAAGGGATCGATCAAATCTACGCCTACCTGATGATCGACGGCAAGATCGAGGCTTTGGTGCAGTTCGGCGCACTCGGGAAAGTGACGAGGCGTCATTGGATGGAATTGATCCTGGATCTCGTGCCTCCTCGGAAGATCATACGCGGCCTCTCCGGCCATCGGCGCATGGCGTTCCGCTTCTGGAAGGGCGTTGCGCGGCTGGCGGGCCGATCGCTCGTACCAGCTCTGCAACAGAACGCCGGAGCCGACAAGTCAGACATGCTTGCGGCATCGGCGTTGCTGTCCATGGCGGGACGCCGGTCCGATCAAGACAGCCACTACGGCAGGCTCGCGCGGTTGGCGGCGGAAGCCCAGCAGTTGATGCGCTCGAGCGCCGAAGTTGCGGAGCCTCTTGCAGCGCCGCGTCACGCACCGGCCGACGGTGGGCGCGACAATGATCGCGCCTCGTTCTGGGATCGCCATTTCGCGACCGAGGATCCCTGGAACTACGGTTCGGCCTATGAACAGGAAAAATATGAGCGGCAGCTCGAAATTCTGCCGGCCGGCCCCATCGGCCGGGCGCTCGAGCTGGCCTGCGCGGAAGGCCATTTCACGCGGCAGCTGGCGCCGCGAGTGGGCCATTTGACCGCGACCGACATCTCCGCCGTAGCCATCGAGCGGGCGCGCGCTCGATGCGGCGATCAGCCGAATGTCGAGTTCGGGGTGCTGGATTTCTCTGCCGACACGCTGCCGCGCGAGATGGATCTGATCGTCTGTTCGGAAGTGCTCTACTATTTGGATGATCTCGCCGAATTGCGGCGCGTCGCCAAAAAACTCGTCGAGGCTTTGGCGCCTGGCGGCAGTTTCGTCAGCGCACACGCATTCGTGCTGCGTGACAATTTGGAACGGACGGGCTTCGACTGGAACACATTCGGTGCACAAGCGATCTCGGAGACGCTGGCGGCGACCGAAGGCCTCATGCTCGAGCAATCGATCCAGACCGAGCTCTATCGCATAGACCGCTTCCGCCGCCTTTCACCTGAAGATGTGGCGGCGGAACCTATGATTGATCATGTGCCGATCCGCGCGCCCATCGAAAGGGAGGTCGCGCGAAAAATCGTCTGGGGCGGGGCGCGGGCCTTGCGCCGCGATGTCGCGCGCAGCGAGCGGCGGCAGCGTATCCCCGTCCTCATGTATCATGGCGTCGCCGATGATGGGCCGGCCGCGCTCGCCCGTTTCCGGTTGGCGCCCGCCGCGTTTGCCGAGCAGATGGCGTGGCTGCGCGCCAACGGCTTCCACGCGATCATGTCCGAGCAGCTGGAATGGTTCATCGCCAACCGTCAGCCTTTCGTTGGCCGCCCGGTGCTGATCACGTTCGATGACGGCTTCCAGAACTTTGCCGACCATGCCTGGCCGATCTTGCGCAGGAACGACCTGACCGCGGAAGTGTTCCTGGTGACGGATCTGGTGGGGGACAGTGCCAAGTGGGATGCCGACTGCGGTCCGCCGACGCCGCTCATGGACGCCGGGACGGTGCGGCGCCTCGCCGGCGAGGGTGCGTTCTTCGGAAGCCATATGGCGACGCATCGTGCCATCGACGGTCTGTCGAGCTCCGACCTGGCCGCCGAACTTTTGCGCTCACGCATGTTCATCGAGCGATGGACCGGCCGGCCAACCACGACGTTCGCGGCGCCTTTCTCTGTTACCGACCGGCGGCTTGGCCGGCTGGCCAGGGAGTGCGGCTATCGAACCGGCTTCGGCGGCAGGCACGGGCCGGCGGACCTCGATTGCGATCCGATCGATCTTCCCCGCATCGAGATTCGCGGCGACCGCTCGCTCGATGACTTTGTCGCCATTCTGGAGGCCGCACTCGAATGAACGGTGAACTTGTCAGTGTCATTATCCCCGCGCACAACGCGCAAGATACAATCGACGAGACGCTCCGCAGCGTTCGCTCGCAGTCCCACCGCGCGCTTGAGATTATTGTCGTCGACGACGGTTCACGCGACCAGACTGTCGCCATTGCCCGACGTCACATGGAGATCGACCCGCGAATGCGGCTGATCGAGCAGGCAAACGCCGGCGTGGCCGCTGCTCGCAATACGGGTTGGCAAGCGGCGAGATCCAATCTGATCGCCTTTGTCGATGCCGACGATCTGTGGGCGCCGACCAAGATCGAGCGGCAGCTGGCTGTGTTCGACCGGACAGACGAGAAAGTTGGGCTCGTCTACTGCTGGTATTTGGTGGTCGACGCCCAAGGCAAGGTAACTGATGATCAGCATCGGCCAAACTGGCGAGGCGATGTGCTTGAACGCCTCTTCCACGGCAATTTCGTTGGTAACGGCAGCGCCGCCCTGGTACGCCGGCAGGCATTGATAGACGCCGGCGGTTTCGAGAGCGGACTGCGCGCGGCGGGCGCGCAAGGTTGTGAAGACATCCTCTTCTATTGTCGCGTCGCCGAACGATACCTCTTCGAAGTCGTCGAAGAGCCGCTGGTCGGATATCGTTACCTTCCGGGGAATATGTCAAGCAACATGACGCGCATGCTGCGATCCTGGATGCTTGTGGTGGACGAGATGCTCGGCCGCCACCCGGATGCGGCATCCACGCTGCGTGAGGGGTTGCATTTCTATTCGGTCTGGCTCCTGGAGCGAACGTTGCGCCAGCGGCAACCACGCTATGTGCTTCCGATCCTGTCGCTATTGCTTCGCCATCATCCTGCGATCGCTATGCGGATAATCGTCATCGATTTGCCATGGGTCGGCGCGCATTTGGCCAAGCGCGTCGTGACGAGGCTGGTGCGTGGTCGCCGGCCGATCCGCTCGCAGGTGACCGCGCGCTTCCCGACCGGGGAACTGAAATGAGCGAAGCCAACGGCCCCACACGCCGCGGTGCGGTCCGTGCTTCGTTGCGCGATCTTTCGCAGCTGCTTCGCATCGTTGGAAAGCCGCGCTGGGCGACCCCGGTGCTGCTCGCGCTCGGCTTTCTGTCGTCCTTGGCCGAGACGCTCGGCATCACGCTGATCCTGCTGTTCCTCTATCTGGTGTCCGATCGGATCACGGAAGCAGGAGGTGGCCTTCAGGGTAGAGCGCTGGGCCTGGCAGTCGCCTGGTTCGGTAGTCCCACTCGGCTCGCCGTCGCCATCCTCCTGCTCATCCTCGCGCGGGGAGCACTAGCGCTGGTGTATTCGTTGATAAGCTCCAGCATTGGCGAACGGATCAGCGAACGCGTGCGCAACCTCATCCACCAACAATATCTCAGGGTCGCTTTCGGATCCATCCAGCAGCACGAGCAATCGCAACTCATGGAGGTGCTCGGGACCGAATCGTGGCTGGTCGCGCAGTCCTATGGGGCGGTCACCCGACTCATCATAAATAGCTGCTCGATCTTCGTCTTCGCCGTCTTCCTGCTCATGATCTCCTGGAAGATCCTGCTGATCGCAGCTCTCGGCTCAGTTGCGATCTCCGCGATCTTGCGCATCTTTTCGCGGCCCGCGCGTGACCTGGGGCATCAGGTAAAGAAGATCCATCAATCGCTCGGCGAGCACATGCTGATGACGCTCCAGGCGTTGCGCACCATACGCGCCTATGGACAAGAGGCGCTCCATCAGCGCCGTTTCGTGCAATCGTCAGCGGCCGCGCGCAACGCCTCGTTGTCCATGATCCGCCTTTCGTCGTGGATCGGCCCAACCACCGAGATCGGTTATCTGGGAATGTTGGGCACTATCGTTCTGGTCTCCGGGTGGTGGCACATCAGCTTCGAGGTGACACTGGCCGCTGTCGCGCTGCTGTATCGATTGCAGCCGCATACGCAGGAGTTCGAAAGCAACCTGCTGTTTCTGGCTCAGATGCAGCCACAGCTGCGCTCGGTGTTGGAGATGATCCGCTCCGAGGACAAGGAATATCCATCGCAGGGCACAATCGCGCTCAGGGATTTGAACGCGAGTATCGTCTTCGACCACGTAAGCTTTGGGTATGATCCAAGCACGCCGGTGCTCACCGACCTGTCGCTCGAGATTCCAGCCGGAGTGACTACGGCGCTGATCGGTGCAAGTGGCGCCGGCAAGACCACGATCGTGAATCTCCTTCTGCGGCTATACGAACCGACCTCCGGCGACATCATGATTGACGGTACCCGGCTCGCGGAAATCAGGCGGGACGATTGGCTATCCAAGATCGCCGTGACCGGTCAGGACGTCGACCTCGTCGAGGGCACGGTTACGGAGAACATCCGAATGGCCAAAGCCGATGCGACCGAAGAAGAGATCATTGCCGCCGCCCGCAGTGCCGGTGTCTCGGCATTCGTCGAGGGCCTTCCAGACCGTTATGACACCTGGATCGGACAGGAGGGACTGCGATTTTCCGGTGGCCAACGGCAGCGCATTGGCCTGGCGCGGGCTGTATTGCGCGATCCGGACCTCCTGATCCTCGATGAGGCGATGAACGCACTCGATACCGCGCTCGAGGACCAGGTGCGGCGTGCGATTGGTAGGCAGCTTGGTAGCAGGACAATTTTGCTGATCACGCACCGCATCGACACGGCGCGTGAAGCCGCGAATGTAATTTGGATCGAGAACGGCAGAGTCATCAGCCAAGGGCCTGCCTCACTCGTCGTTCCTCAATATCAACATCGCCAGCACGAAGTGGTACGTGCGTCCGAGGCTGAAAGTGAGGGGCCGTGACGTCCCCGATCGCCAGCGTGTCGGTCCGGCGCGGGGCAATGGAATCGACAGTTTCGGCCGGCGCGGTTGCTCTCTTGATGACGGGCGGGCAGGCCAGCTGGCGGAGTGTCGTACCCATCACAATTCACAATCGGCTACGATACCAAGCCAGTGCCGTCTCGACGATCCTGTCGATTCCAGATTGCTCGGGTGTCCAGCCAAGTTCCCGGTACGCCTTGCCTGCCGCGGCTACGAGCGCTGGCGGGTCACCTGCCCTGCGCGGGCCGTAGACCACCGGAAGGCGTGACCCCGAAGCTCGGTTCACCGCATCGACCAGTTCCTTCACCGTCGTTCCGGTTCCCGTCCCGAGATTGTAGACGTCGACACCCCTGTCGCGGAGAAGCTTCTCCCCTGCCAGGACGTGAGCACGCGCGAGATCGGTGACATGGACATAGTCCCGTACCGCGGTTCCATCGCGGGTATCGAAGTCGGTGCCGTTGACGGTAAAAATCCGGTCCGGCCTGATCGCCGCCTCGATGGCGAGCGGTATGACGTGTGTTTCCGGTTCATGCCGTTCACCGACCTCGCCGTCAGGATCGCATCCGGCCGCGTTGAAATACCGGAGTATGACCGCGTTCAGGCCGTGGGCAGACGACAGATTGTCCACCATCCGTTCTATGATGAATTTCGACCATCCATAGGGATTGATGGGCGACTGCGGATGCATTTCATCGATCGGCGAGCGAACCGGAACGCCATAAGATGCGCAGGTGCTGGAAAAGATGAGCTTGTCGACGCCGGCCTTCAACATTTCCTCGAGCAAGACCAGCGACCCGAAACTGTTGTTTCGGTAATAGAGTTCGGGGTGCTCGACGGACTCGCCCACATAGGCATAGGCGGCGAAATGCGCCACCACATCAGGCCGATATTGTCGTAGCGCCGCCGACACGGTCGCGGCGTCGGAAATATCGCCCTCGACAATCGGCCCCCATTTGACCGCGTCGCGCCAACCGCGCGAGAGATTGTCATATGCGACGACCGACCAGCCGGATTCAGCGAACGCCTTGCAACAGTGCGATCCGATATAGCCGGCCCCGCCGGTAACCAGGACAGTCTTCATTCGGCAGCGGTCGATCGTAAATGTTTCGACGAAACCAAGCTTTCGAAATAGGCGATGGTCTTGGCAAGACCATCGCGCAATGCGGTTTTTGGTCTCCAATTGAGCTCATGCAAGGCGCTCCCGATATCGGGCTGCCGCTGCTTTGGGTCGTCAATTGGCAACGGCGTGAATTTAATCGCCGACCGGCTTCCAGTGATCTCGATCACAAGATTGGCGAGCTCGAGCATCGTAAATTCGACTGGATTGCCAAGATTGATCGGACCGGTAACATCGTCATCGGTCTGCATCAAGCGAACCAGACCGTCGATGAGATCGTCGACATAGCAAAATGAACGTGTTTGCTGGCCCGTCCCGTACACTGTTATCGGCTCGTTCTGTAACGCTTGGACGATGAAGTTGGAAATGACACGGCCGTCGTCCGGACGCATCCTCGGGCCGTATGTGTTGAAGATGCGCGCGACCTTGATCCGCAGCTTGTGCTGGCGCCAATAGTCGAAAAACAGAGTTTCGGCACATCTTTTGCCTTCGTCGTAGCAGGAACGGGGTCCTATCGGGTTTACCCTGCCCCAATAGTCCTCGGTCTGCGGATGAATTTCAGGGTCGCCGTAAACTTCCGACGTGGACGCCTGAAGAATTTTGGCGCGAACGCGCTTGGCCAGCCCCAGCATGTTGATCGCCCCATGGACGCTGGTCTTGGTCGTCTGGACCGGATCGAACTGGTAGTGAACGGGGCTCGCAGGACAGGCAAGATTGTAGATCTCGTCGACCTCAACGTAGAGTGGAAAGGTGACGTCGTGACGAATGATCTCGAAGGACCTGTTGTCGAGGAAATGCGAGACGTTTCTTCGGCTTCCGGTGAAAAAATTGTCGACACATGTAACCTCGTGACCTTCACCAAGCAGTCGCTCGCACAAGAACGATCCCAGAAAACCCGCGCCCCCCGTCACCAGAACTCGTTTCGCCCGCTGCATTTTCGAACCCTTCCGGCCAATTTAGACATCCCTAATAAACTAGCCGGACAGTTGGGCGATTCAACAGCACGCCGCCTTCAATTTACATTACCGACAAGACATCATTGCCGGATGCGCCCGCGCCGAGGCGTATTCCGGGGGTTGAGGATGATGCTCTGCGGCTCGCCTTGCTGGACAACCACGCTGTCTCAGGATCTTGCTGAAACGAGCCGTTTGTTGTCGCTGGCTAACAGCGCATATGCCAGCATTGTCATACGATACTCCCAGCGTCGGGATTCCCGTATTTCTCTGACAGAGGCCACCCTGGGAAAGGGGCGCAGTACGAGGAAATTATCCGTCGATTTCGGTACTCAAGATCGATGACACACCAATACAGTCCGGGAACTGCACACCTGGTACGGTCACGCCATCGGCGCCGCGCCGCGCCGTTCGAGCGCTGTCTTGCGGATGATTTCCGCGATCTCTGGGCTGCTGCTGCACAGCATCTGGAAATCCACCGAGTGCAGCGACAGGAGTGAGACCACCGTTGCGGCGCTGACGGTCGCCGCACGCGGTTCGCCGCTGATCAGCGCCATCTCGCCGAAGAAGGCGCCAGGGCCAAGCTCCACCGGGTTCGGCAGCGCAACGCTGACGCGCCCCTCCACGACGAAGAACATCTGATCACCGCGCTCGCCATTGCGGCAGATCACGGCGCCCGCCGGCAGGACGCGGGGTCTCAACGCGCGCACGATCTCGACTAGCGCGGCCGGGCCGAGCTTCTGAAACAACGGCACGCCGGCGACCAATTGCCAATTACGGACGAAATCCCCGCGACGGACCTCTTGATAGAAGCCGGTGGCAAGAATGCCAGCCCAGAGCGCGAAGATGCCGATGCCACTCATCATGACCACCCCGGCAAGGACGCGGCCGGCGAAGCTTTCCGGAATAGCGTCGCCATAGCCGGTGGTGGACAGCGTGACCACCGCCCACCACATTGCCTGGGGGATGCTGCCGAACTTTGCCGGCTGAATGTCGCGCTCGATGATATAGGCCGCGAGCGCGACGGCGAATAGAACGACGCCGAAGAGCGTGGTGACGCCGATCAGGTTGCGTGCTTCGTTGGCCAGGACCCTGCCCAGCACCGGGAAGAACGTTGAGTCCCGCAGCGGTTTCAGCAGCCAGACAGCACAGTAGAGGCTCCGGTCGGGCGTGCCGACGAGCAGAAATGCGGCGAGTGGAATCAAAACCGCGAGCACATCAATGGCGATTACCGGCGTCCAGTTCCGTACGTCTCCCGCGCGGTGCTTGAGCAGCGTCGCGCCCATTTGCAGGAGATAGGCGCCCCAAATGACAGCAAGCAGGACGGCCAGAGCGAGTCTGCTTCGTCCTGGCATGTCCGGTATCGTGAGCGCAGCCACCGCCAGAAGCCCAGGCGCGGCCAGCACCGCGTTGAGCGGCGCGTAAATTCTCAAGAAAGGCAGTACCGACATTCTGTGCCCACGAGCGGCTGATGCCCGTCAAAATAGAATGTCTTCAAGGCAAGCGCAAAGGCGCTTACTGTCACGCGATGTGCATCACCAACGGTGAACTCACATGTCCGGGATTGCTTCGTGACCGGACGTGAACAGACGGGGTTTTATGTAGGGGCGTTTTGAGCCTCCCACACCGACGCAAGAGAATCGAAAGAGAAAGGCACCAACGCGCCCAACACCGGAGTATTGGGGCTGCTAGGGCACGGCCAATGATCGGCAGGCTGCATTACTGCGCTGACATCTAAGGTTCGCTGTAGTGATTTCAGCGATCCCCAAGCAGTGTCCAGTCAATAGCGGGCACGACGTCCTTCGGAACTGTTCCTCCAGAATTTCTCTATAGCCGACCAGGAACTGCACCAATCCTTTTTGACGGTCAACGGCGCCCGGATCAAAATCTGCTTGGCGAAGCTGGCAAGCCTTCCAGACCGTTGCCGCCCACCGGCAACGGACCTATTCTGTCACACAAGATCGCGAACCGGATGCGAGGCTCATTGCGAAATGTAGTGTTCGGGCGCAGCGTAAATTTTAACGCAACCGAGATTCGTGAAATTTTTGAAAGTTTTTTTTCTAACGTCTATTCACCTGTTTTGCGCTCGCCATGAGGAACAATATGGCTGGAAATGGTAGGGGAAAGGCGATTGGACTTACGGCTCGCGCCTGGCAGGCAGTTTGTGCCGCAGCACGTGGATTCAACTGTACACGGGCTTGGCTCAGCCATTCGCCTTGGGCGATTCGGCATTGTGTCTTTCTCGTTGTCGTCGTTTCCCTTTCGATGATCGCCCTCGGCTGGTGGATCGATCAATACATCTCCGTGGCAGTTGGGGCGACGACCGGTCCGGATGCAGTTCCCGGCAGAACACGCGTGGCCGCAGCAGTCGCTCTCGTTTGGGCCATCATGCTCGGCGCAATCGTTGTAGTCTTCCGGCGCGCCCATAGCCTGCACCACCAAGGAATCGGCCAGCGCATCCATGATGGCCCGGCACAAATGCTCACCTATGCAATACTGCGCCTTGATGAACTCGAAGACATGTTGCGAGACACCGAAGGCAGCGTCCAACCGGTGCCCAGACAGATAATTCAGGATGTGAAGTCGGCGAGCGTCGACGCGCTGAACGATCTCCGGCAGATCTCGCGCCAGCTGGCGTGACAGGCATGAGTCCAGGAAGATACTGACCGGTGGCCCTGCTTTTCTATGCTCCCGGCGCTTGGCGCAGCCATACGAAATCGGACAGCGCTACTCCGCAACCGGCGCCAAAACTGCGCTGGCTTTGCCCGTTGCTTCGCCGGCAATTCCCAAGACACGAAAGAGCTCTTCCCGTTTGAATGGCTTGCTTAGGAAATCGTCCATTCCTGCCCGCAGGCATGCTTCGCGATCGCTGGCATATGCGCTGGCTGTCAAGGCAATGATACGGGCCCGACGACGGTCGGGGGCTGAGGCCGCCTCGATCTCACGGATCCTGGAAGTGGCACGAATTCCGTCGAGCTTCGGCATCGAGCAGTCCATCAAAATTGCGTCAAAACTGGTGTGGCGAACTGCGGCGACCGCCCCCTCTCCATCGCTGGCAACTTGCACAAGGCAGCCAAACTGGCGAAGGGTTTCCTCGAGAAGTCCGCGGACACGCTCATTGTCTTCCGCCAACAGGATGCGTATCGCCGGCCCTGCCGCGGTCAGATTCCGCTTCGGCTCCGGCAAGCTAGGTTCTTCGCGTGCGATGGGGATTGCGGCTGCCGGTTCGATGGCGATGGTGAAGCGGAAGTGAGCGCCATGTGGGTGAGCTTCGCTGACCTGGATGGTTCCGCCGAGCCGTTCGACAAGCTGGCGGCTGATTGCCAGCCCCAGTCCCGACCCGTCCGAATTGGCACCGCGATAGAATTCCTGGAAGATATGCTCGCGATCGCCCTCTGCGATGCCCGAACCCGTGTCCACGACGTCAAAGGCGAGAATGCCGGATACCTCACTACTGACCCGGACGGTCACTCCGCCGGCCGGAGTATGCTTCAGGGCGTTCGCGATCAGGTTCACCAGGATTTGGCGAATGCGCGCCGGATCCGAGCGGTAGCGGGCGGGCGTGTTCGAAGCGCATTCGACAGCGATCGTCAGTCCCTTGCGGTCGGCAACGGCCCGCATCATGTCGCATGTTTCCAACAAAAGCGTCGAAGGCTCGAACTCGACCGAGTTGACGTTCAGCTTGCCGTGTTCGATCGCCGACAGATCAAGCACCTGGTTGACGATGTCGAGCAATGTCTGGCTGGCATGGTCGATGATCTCAAGTTTGGCCTGCGCACGCCTGTCGGGCTGACTGGCGCGTAGCAACTCCGCCGCACCGACTATCGCATGCATAGGCGTCCTGATCTCGTGGCTGACCCGGGCAAGGAACCGGCTTTTGGCGGAACTGGCCTCCTCCGCTACCTTCTTGGCATTGGCCAGCTCGGCCGTGCGCTCCTCGATGCGCAAGGCGAGCTCCCGATTGTGCCTTTCAACCGTCGAGCCTCTATAGGCGAGCCATCGGAGCGCGGCGGCCAGGGCCACGCTCCCCAAAATCAGGATGATGACCTCGGTGCGGAAACGCTCGTTGATCGACTGGACGGCGGGTGATTTCAGGAACACCGCCGTCGGCACCACGGACCAAAGGCTCCATCCTCCCCCGACATCCGGAAAATCGAGCGGCGTCGAGCTACCATAAGCGACGTTGTCGAGACCGGCTTCGGTTCGCGGCGAGACTTGCCTCCAAAGTTGGCCGTCACGGGACCCCCTGTAGAAACCGAGCCTGTCATTGCCTAACGCATAGCCGTCGTTCGGCAGAATTTCGGTAAGGACGTCGGACAGCACGACCGCGGTAACGATGCCTCGCAGTTTTCCGTCAAACCCGAAGAATGGAACCGAATAGACAAGGCCCTTGCGATTGTCGTCATCAGGTGCCGTCGGCGAGTAGTGCGTGTTGTCGCATGTAATGACTTCCCTGCTTGCAATTGCAGGATAGTTCAGATTCGAGATTACGTTGTCGTTGCCATATTTTCTGTTTAGATAGTCGAGCTGGATTTTCATCGCTCGATACTCAAATATTTCTACCTCTTCTACTCTGCTTTTTACGGAAGAGGCTAAGCGCGCCGAGTTCTGATCTGCATTCTTGCCAACTATAAATTCATCGAACGTCATCAACGGTACCTCTGGCGTCGCCCGATCGGCGTCGACGCGGTCCGGATCGAAATTGGCCGGCACTATGTACAGTTCGGAAACCGAGAGGTTTTCCGCCAGATTGTTGTATATCTCCTGGGCGCTTACCCTCGCATCCTCTTGCAAGGAATGGGATTCGGAGCTCAGCGCTCGCACCGTCGGCAAGCGGGCGATCGTGCGAATGCCTTGGTACATCTGGCGAAAACTGGCCTCGATGTTGACCGCGACTGCTCGATTCTTGGCCTGGTTCTCTGCCTGGAACGCCAGCATCGCGGCCTTGATGTCCATTTCCCGCCCAGTGCTGAACTGGAACCAAAGCAGATAGCCGAGCGAGGCCAGCAGGAGGCAGCCACCCAACTCGATCCAGGAGAGACGCGCGTGGCGCATTGATCTCGGTTCCGCCGCAGGGGCTCTCACTCGTTTGCTATCATCCCGCAAGACCTGCACCGCGTAGAAGGCGGTCCTTGACGCGTCAATTGCCCAGAGGCGGATTTACCCCGCGCGACTTTTGCGCCGCAATTACCGCCGAAACACGGTTTGTGACGCCGTACTTCTGCAGAATGCCAGACATGTAATATTTGACCGTCTTTTCGCTGATATCCAGCTTCTCGCCAATCTCTCGATTGGTAAGACCCTCTTCAACGGCTTTCATGATTTGAGCTTCACGGTGGGTAAGCTGATCGATGGAGGACGTCTGCCGGACGTTCATCTGTGCGGCCTGCAGCAGTTTCGTCGCAAATTCAGGCGAGACGAACGACTCGTCGTTCGCCACCGTCCACATCGCCTTCTTGAGGTCCCCGGCGCTCACGCCCTTGAGCACATAGCCTTTGGCACCTGCGTTCAAGGCAGAAATCGCCGTGGCCGCCAAATCACAGACTGTCAGGATCATGCATCGGACGGAAGGCGCCTGGACGACGATGCGCTTTAGCGCCTCCATGCCGCCTCCTGGGATTCCCAGATCGAGAAGCATGATCTGGGGTCGCCACCGTTCGGCGATTTCCAGCGCTTCACGCGCGGTACTGCCTTCGGCAACGAGACTGAAACCCGCCTCGCCTGAAATGACAGCGGCTAGACCGCGTCGAACGATCGGATGATCATCGACAATGGCAATTGAAACTCTCTCCAGATCGCCCACGCCGCTACCCCCAGCGCACAACCCAAGGCGTGTCTCACGCCAGTGAGCCGTCAACCCTGCACAATCCCATCAACACCCTGACCATATGTTAGACTTGACTTAAGTGGATGTCAACGCAGCTAAGGATCGACAAAGATTCGAGGTATTCAGCAAATCTTTCTAAATCTCTTTGTGTATAACAATTTGCGTAGGGTAATCTTTTATACGTTTTGTAGTCACGAAAGAAAATCAGGAACATTGTTTTATCGATACATATAAAATCCCGCGGAGACGCGCATGGAGATTCTGTGATCGCGGTTAAATCGATCGGGCCTGAGAGATCGACAATACAATCATTGCGCCTGTCCCATGCGTTTGAGCCGCCCGCAGGGCTGCGACGGGCTTCGATCGATATTCAATCCAGACATGGCGCAGACGAGCGGACGGAGTTGAGGAAGGACAAGGCGTGTCCGTCACATCGGTGGCGATGCTTTCGAAGTATTTGAGGCGTTGAGGCAGCGTTCGAGGCCTCGAAATCGCTGCAATCAGGTTTCGGCTGGCTGGACCGCAGGGATTTCGGCGTCGGCTTCCACCGCAGAGACGGTGGCGCGCAAGGCGTCGCTGCCATGGGCCGCCAGCGAGCAAGCGTGTAGCGCCCAGCCCAATCGCTGCAGACGCGAAAGCTTACCTGACAAATTCGACACCTTGGCCCGGCCCTGACCAAAGTCTGGTTTCAGCTCCGACCTTGGTCCAGGCTGGCGCCGACCATCCGTCGAAATTCCCTAGCCTTTGTGCCGAAAACATCATGCGACGTCCGACCGTAGGCATTCGAACTGGCGGTGTCATGCTTAATCAAGGGTTAACGTGGGGATTAAACCAGTCGGAGAAGACCGGCATTGGCGCTGCTTCACAGCCTCATTGCCCTCCCCCCGAGAAGGCACTTCCCAACTCCCGCCAATGCGCCCGAGAGCGCTGACCGTAGTCCTGTCGCCGTTGCGTACGGCACACGAATGGAGAAAAGCGATGCCTTCCATCAAGCCGTTCGACATCACGCTCAGTGATATCAACTTTCTTCTCGACCAGATGCGCGACGCGATCTTCATCACTGGCTACGACGCCAGCGGTCAGGCCATCTATGGCTATACGGATGCTGGCGGAACCACCCGGACGCTGGGCCTTTTTGGAACGTTCGATCCTCTAGGCATTATCGATCCGACTACACATCTTTCTATTTACGATGGCGCGCGCGAAGCAAGTGGCTTTCGCATCCCGGTCGGGTTTTTCAACAACTTGGTCGAGGTCACCCGCTGGAAGTGGGGTTCTTCGGACAATCCGTTCCCGCGCCTGACCGCAGCCGATTACAACAATTACGTGGCCCAGGTGATGCTCAATCCGGCGCTGACCAATGGATTTCACACGGGCTATCTGGATACACATACCCTTCCCGACACCACTCAACTTGCATCACCAGGCGCCTATGGCGACCTCAACACCACGGTGGTGGACTACACGCCGCGCATGATCACCCAGACGATCAGTTCCTCGTATGGTGCGCCCGGTGCCGCGACTGCCACCGGCATCGTTCTCGCTGGCACGGATCCAGCGATAGTCTCCATGCTTCCTGGCGAGCTGATGATCGTAAGCACTGGCGCTGGCCTGGTTGCCTTCAGCTTCTATATCGGAGCGGATCCTTCCAACGGCAATCTGGTCGGTATCAATGTCAACCCGCCGGCGACCGTAGCCAGTGCCATGCAGGCCATGCAGGTTGCCCTGCGCGATCCTCATATTGGCGGTGTTCCCGACGCGGTGGTCGCCATCGACGCAAACGGTCATATCAGCATGTCATTGGGCTCTCCGCAGGATGGCAGCTTTGCGGTCTTCGACTACGCCGGCCTTGGCCTCGGCGGCACGTTTGACCCTGTCGTGCCCGATAGCGCCAGCGCCATGATCAGAACGGGTGTCTACACCGATGTGGTGACGTCCGAGAATGTCCACGGCGTCGGCGGCACGACTGAAACGATCACCGAATACATGGTGCGAAACCTGAACACGCTGCCGGGTGACCCGTCGACCAGCGGTATCTTCACCTTGTTCGGCCAATTTTTTGACCATGGTCTCGATTTCATCGGCAAAGGCGGCCAAGGCTCCAAGATCATCATTCCGCTGTCGCCTTCCGATCCTCTGTACCGGGCTCCGATGACAAATGGGCCAAGCGACCCTGGCAACACAACCATCACGATCTCGCGCGCCACGCCGGACGGATACACCGTGGACGATTATCACGGTCGCCCGATCTCGATAGCCGGAGCGGACAACGTCTGGGGCACACCAGACGACCTGAGCGCCCCCGGCGCTGACGGCGTCTATGGGACCGGCGACGATGTTCACGCGGCAATGGTAAAGCCGGCCACGACGTCCTACACAAACCATACCTCGCCTTACATCGACCAAAGCCAGAGCTATGGCTCGGATTCGCAGACCACCTACATCCTGCGCGAATGGGTGAAGGATCCCAACAATCCGGGCCACTACATCGCGGGCGCCGAGTTGCTGGACGGGCACCAGACCCAAGCCTACACCAGCCAATATTTCGACGACTCCTCCTTGACTGGCCTTGGCGTCGGCCAGACCACCCGAACGTTGCCCACGCTCAACGAATTGCGCGAGCACCTGCGCGCCACCATGCGCGACGACCTGACGTGGGACGACATCAACAACCTGCGTGCGCGGGACGCTCAGGGTCATGTCATCGACACCAACGGGAGCGTTCCGGGCGGCTTCAACTACACAGGCGAAGCGCTGCTGCTCGACATGAATCCGCGCTTCGACATCGGCCGGCTCCATCCCAATGACGGGAACGCCGGGACGAACTGGGACACCAACGCCGCGGCGAAGGTGGATACGGCCATCGCTACCCTCAGCCAATGGGTTTCGAACAACGGTCTGGGTTCCTTCGGACTCGTGGGCAACGACCTCACCCTCACCCTCAACGCGGCGATGGGGCCGCTCCAGGCCAATGTCGCGTATACCGGCGCCTATGCCATGGCGCTTTGGGTCGACTTCTCGAACTTCAGCATAACTGCGACCGATGACATCTACGGCGCGGTCAGCGAGATAATGATGGCGTCGGTCGGCGACCACTACGTCGCCGGTGACGGACGTGCCAACGAAAACTTCGGCCTCACCGCCATTCACCATGTCTTCCACGCCAACCACAATGTGCAACTGATCAACCTCGAGAAGATGGTGCTGGCGTCCCCCGATATCGATGCGCGCCACGGCTACGAGATCGCGGTCACGCAACACAGCGGTGACGTGGTTGCCAATGGCATCAGCCTGATCAACGGTCACTACGAAGATGCGAACCACAACTACACGCTCGCCGATGGTTCAATTTCCTGGAACCAGGACAAGATGTTCGAGGCGGCCAAGCTTATCAACGAAATGGAGTACCAGCACGTCGCGATCGACCAGTACGCGCGCTTGGTGACCCCCGACCTGCCGGAGTTCGTGACCTACGACAACGACATCAAGTCGGACATCTCGCTCGAATACTCGCAGGCCGCATTCCGCTTTGGGCACTCCCAGCTGCGTGAAACAATTGATGCCATCGACCCCAACAGCACTGTGACCAAATGGGCGCTGGAGGCGGCGTTCCTCAACCCGACCGCCTACGCCCAAACCGGCGCCGAGGACATCCTGCGCGGCATGTCGCAGCAACTTACCAACGAAGTGGACGAGTTCGTCACCCCGGCCATGCAGCAGACGCTGCTCGGCCAGCCGCTCGATCTCGCCGCCATCAACATCGCTCGCGGCCGCGATGTCGGCATGCCAACCCTCAACGAAGTGCGCCGCCAATTGCATGACGCGCTCGTTGCCGAGCGGCTCGCCGATCCGGCGACGCCCCACCACACCAATCTGATCGTCGATGCCCTCAATCCATATACCAGCTGGGCTGAGTTCGGCTCTCAGATGCAGCATCCCGAATCCCTGGTGAATTTCATCGCGGCCTATTCCTTCGACGGAGATCTCGCCAAAGCCCGGGCAATTGTTGGCCTCGAGGATGGCTCCATCAGCGAAGGCACCCCCGATGCCATGAATTATACGTTGCAGCAGGCCGTGGCTTTCCTGAATGGCGGTGACGACGGCTACAACCATATCGATTTCTGGATGGGTGGCCTGGCCGAACTGCACGTGTTCACCGGCCAGCTCGGCACCACATTCAACGCCATCTTCGAAGACCAGATGGAACGGCTGATGGATGGCGACCGCTTCTATTACCTCTATCGGCTTGGTCTCGGGCTGAACATCGATCCGGACCTGGGTCACGCCATCACGACGGAGCAGTTCAAGGACATCATCGAGCGCACGACGGGGGCGTTGCATCTCAACGGCGACGTGATGGGCTGGTCCGATCACACGTTCGAGCTCGCGCCAATGTATCTTGCGGCACTCGCGGCCACTGCTGGGATGACGAACGGTTTCAAGATTGATCCTGTCACCCATGCGGTCACCGGCACCAGCACTGCAACGGGCTACGGCATCTATTCCGGCTCGGGCAACAGCACTGCCGGAAACGGTACGCTGCTCACGAAGATCAATGCCGATCTTGGCCTCAGCAATACCTATATCGCCGACTTCCGGCCCGACGTCGGGGAGAACCCCGACGGGACGCCCTCTTCGGGCTACAATTCGCACGAAACCTTCGCCGGCACCGACTACAACGACTGGCTCGATGCCGGTAATGGCGACGACACCATCTATGGCGACAAGGGCAACGACGTGCTCGACGGCAAGGCGGGCGCCGACCACATCTATGGCGGCGATGGCCAGGATGTCATCTACGGCGGCGACATCGAGGACTTCCTCGACGGCGGCGCCGGCGACGACATCATCTATGCCGGCACCAGCGCCGGCGGGCTGGACGTCGCCATCGGCGGCCACGGCAATGACAGGGTGTACGGCGAAGCCGGCATCGACGAACTTTATGGCGGCGAGGGCGACGATTATATCGACGCCGGCGGCGACACCGACCTGGCCTTCGGCGATTCGGGCAACGACATCATGTTCGGCGGCGACGGCCCGGACGAACTGCGCGGTGGTGAAGGCGACGACATGTTGTCGGGCGGCTCGGGTTCCGACCAGCTCAAGGGCGAGCATGGCGACGACATCTTCTTCGGCGGCATCGGCCAGGCGGCCCAGACCGGCGACAGCGATGAAGCGCTGGGCGACACCGGCTTCGACATGGCGGCCTTCAGCGACACCAGCATCGTGCTCGACACCGCAGCCGACCTGCGCAACGTCAACCTGACCGGCGCGCCTGGCGGAACGGCCTTCGAGCCCTTCAACCAGCTCTGGACCGACCTCGAGGGCGTTGTTGGCTCGAAATTCGGCGACACCATCATCGGCGCCGACAGCGGCGCGGTCGACGCCGAAGGCGTGCAGTCGGGCGATAACTGGCTGATAGGCGGTGGCGGCAACGACACTTTCGGTACCCGCGTCGGCGATGAGACCGGCAGCCTCGGCAACGGTGGCGACGACGTCATCGTCGGCGACTCCGTCCGTCTCGACGCGCTGATCGGGCACTATTCCGGCTACCTGGAAGACCACCCCGAGCTGCCGCAGTTCGATGCGAACGGCAACGCACTGCACGGGTTGCTGAACGGTGACACCACGTTGACAGGAGGCTTGCTCGGCCACGGCGAGGCAGCCGGCTTCGCCAAGCACTTCACTGAAATGCTCAAGACCCATGACCGCAAGGACCTGGTCCTCGGCGCGGACGTTGGTGCGGCGGGAGACCATGACGTCGCAATCTACACCGGTAATGTAGGTGACTACACGTTGACGGCGCTCGACGCCAACGGCGCGATAGTGGCAAATCCCCATGCGAACTGGGGCAATGTGTTCGCGGTCAAGATCCACGATGATGTCGGTGATCGCACGTTGGCCGACGGCACGGTCCTAGCATCCGATGGCACTGATCTGTTGGTTGGGGTCGAGTATCTCGACTTCGCCAACGACCACAACTTCAACATCCAGGCCTATTTCGACATCGCCCCAACGCTCGATCTGCACTACGCGCCAACCGCTCGGACGGTCCGGGATACGTTTGGCACAAGCAACTCCAGTAGTTACACACGCAATGATGGTACCACGAACTGGAACGGTTCCTGGCAGGAAAGCGGAGATATCAATTCGTCAAACAACGGCGCCTCGGGTGGCGCAATCCGGCTTGTCGATACTCAGGCCGGCAACGGTCAAAACTGGGCTCTGCAGTTCGACCGGGAGACTGGCGCCAGTGGGGATGGTGCTTCCATTTCCCGTGGTGTCGATCTTTCAGGCGCAACGACCACCACTAGCGGTGTCCTCAGCACCCATCGGCCGCTGCTGACGTTCGACCTTACCAAGACCGGCATCGGCTCCGGCGAAACCCTGCAGGTCCAGTACTCCTCGAACGGTACGACCTGGACCACGGTTGCGACATACGGCGACGGCAGCAATTCCACCAGCAACGCTACCGGGGGTCAGACGATCGACCTTTCGGGGCAGGTGCTCTCCGCCGACTCGGCGATTCGGTTCGTCGTCTCTCAACTCGGAAACAGCAGCGACTACTTCCACGTCGACAACGTGCAAGTTGCCTTCAACGCCGACGCCGACGGCGTCAACTACTCGACCAATTACACCGAGCAACTCACGCCGGCCGCAATAGCGTCGACCCCGCTGATCACCGACCCGGACGACACGAACATGGTTTCGGCGAAGATCGTCCTGACCGACGGTGTCGTCGGGGATCGGCTCAACGTTGGCGTCTTGCCGTCTGGCATTGTCGCAACCGGAAACGGCACCGGCCTCGTCACTCTCACCGGGGCTGCTACTCTGGCCGCGTACCGGACGGCGCTTGAGGCGATCACCTTCTCAAACCCGACCAACGACAATCCGACCGGCGCCAATCGGCACATCCAGGTGACGGTCAGCGATGGTCTCAAGAACAGCCCCGTGGCGACGACGACTGTGCATGTGACGCCTCTCGACGATCCGGCGACGCTTCACAACGATACTATCCTGACCAACAATGGCACGACGTCGTTCACTGTACCGGACTGGGCCTTGCTGGCCAATGACAGCGATCCGGACTCGGTTCTCAGCATCAGCGGCGTGAACGGAGGCTCGGAGCTCGCCAACGGGTCGCCGACACACTCGAATAGCAACCAGTCCGTCACGATCCAGGATTCAACAAGCGGTCAAATCGGCGGCTATGGCGGTACCTTCCGATACTATGGCAGCGGTGTCGGTTCGAATGATGTTGGCCGCCCGACGGTGACTGTTTCCAACCAGAACGGTGGAAATCTTACCGGCACGGCGGGTTCCGAAATCATCGTCGACAGCACCAGTGGCACAGGCGTCCATACCATCAACGGCAATGGCGGCAACGACATCGTCTTCGCCAATAACGGCGATGATACGATCGTGACCGGCAGCGGCAATGACTATATCGACGGAGGTACGGGTGCGGACTCGATGACGGGTGGCGCCGGCGATGACACCTATGTCATCGACGACGTCAGCGGCACCAGGGACGTCGTACACGAGGACGTCGGCGGTGGCACCGACACGATCACGTCGTCCAATTCGAGCCTTAATCTCAACGACTCGGCCTTTGCAAACGTCGAGAATGCGACCCTGACCGGCAGCTCAAGCCTGAATATTGTCGGTAACAGCGCTAACAACGTCCTTGTCGGCAACGGTGGCAACAACATATTCACGTGGAACGCCTTGGGCGGCAGAGATACCATCGACGGCGGCAGCGGCAGCGGCGACACCTTCGTTGTCAATGGCAATGCTTCGGCAGAGACCTTCGACATTTACGCGATGACTGATGGTCAGAATGCCGGCCTGGCAAGTCTGCTCGGCACGAGCTTTGCCACAGACACCGAGATCGTCATCACCCGGACGGTCAGCGGCGTGACCACGGTCGCGGCGGAACTCGACAATATCGACGAGATCACGGTCAACACGCTTAACGTAACTGCCAACAACAACAATGGTGGACCCGATGGTGGCCCCACGGGCGGCGACACGGTCGTCATCCATGGCAACTTCGCGGCCACGGACCTCAACTACTCCACCATCACGGTCAACGGCGGCGACAGCGACGACACGGTCGATATCTCCGGCCTGACCTCCGATCATCGTATCGTCTTCCATGGTGCCGGTGGGACGAACCACGTCATTGGCGACCTGCGTCCCCAGGACGTCGTCGACAATGGCGTGCCCGGCAACGGAAATGCGCCTGGCAACGGAGGCGACACCTCACAAGGTGACGACGACGACGAAGACGACAACGAGCACCAGAACCGTGCGCCGGTCGTGAACGGAGCCATCGTGCTGCCCCCGCTGGGCGCGAACACGGCGATGCTGATCACCGCGGCGACGCTTCTGGCCGGAGCCTCGGATGCCGATGGCGACTCCCTGACCGTGACCAACCTCACGCCGTCTTCAGGAACTGTCACCCAGGGGCCCGATGGCTGGACCTTCACATCCGATACCGACACCAGCCAGGTGAGCTTCAGTTACGACATCAGCGACGGCCAGGCTTCCGTCCACCAAACGGCTTCGCTGGATCTGACGGCGGCTGCCGAGGGAGAAGGCGACGGCGGGGATGCGCCGGTGCCCGGCGGCGATGCCCATCTCGGCACCGATGGTGACGACGTCATGATCGGCGGGCCCGATGCGGACGTGCTGAGCGGTGGCCAGGGTGACGACGTCATCTTGGGCAATGACGGCGCGGACACGCTGCTTGGCGGTGCCGGAGACGACCTCATCAAGGCTGGCGCCGGCGACGACGTCGTCTTCGGTGGCGCAGGCAACGACAACATCTTCGGCGGCGCCGGGCATGACACGATCTTCGGCGATGGCGGCAACGACCGGATATTTGCCGACGAGGGCAACGACGTCGTGGAAGGCGGAGCTGGCAACGACACTGTCTATGCCGGCACCGGCGACGACCACATCATCGCCAATGTTGGCGATGGCGACGACGTCTACTGGGGCGAGGATGGGCAGGATACGCTCGACTACGCGGCCATCGGCGCCAGCTTGACAATCGATCTTGGCAACGGGCTGCTGCACCACGGCAGTGTCTCGAGCGCGCAAAGCGGTCAGGATACGGTGTTCGGCTTCGAGAACGTGATCGCCGGTTCCGGCAATGACACAATCATTGCCAACGCCGCCGCCAACACAATGGATGGCGGGCTTGGCAGCGACACCTTCGTGTTCGGGTCGGCAGCCGACGCCAATGGCGATACGATCGTGGGCTTGCAGCCGGGCGACAAGATCGATCTGTCATTGATCGACGCCGACACGAGTGCCGCGGGCCACCAGTCCTTCGTCCTCTTTGCCGGAGCCGGGTTCACTTCGGCGGGCCAGGTGATGGTCAGCTACCAGACCGCCGCGGACGGTGAACATACGCTGGTCAAGGGCGAGATCAACGGAGACGGCGCGGCCGACTTCAGCATCGATGTTGCCGGCCACCACGACCTGGACGGAACCTCGTTCAAGTTCGCCTGAACGTTCTGGCCGCCGGGGGCAATCCCTGGCGGCCGTTCAAGTCTGCAGACAGTTCAATATGGTTGAGGTGGGCTTTCATGAGTACCCAAAAGAAACGCACCCGTTCTGCTCCCGATGTGTCGCAATACATCGGCAATTATCGCGGGCTTGCAGTCTTTCTGCTCTGCCTTTCCGGTGTCATCAACCTTCTGGCGTTGACCGGCTCTTTCTACATGCTGCAGATCTACGATCGGGCCTTGCCCAGCGGCAGCGTGCCCACGCTGGTAGCCTTCTCGGTGCTGGCCATCGGACTCTACCTCTTCCAGGGCCTGTTCGACGTGTTGCGGTCCCAGATTCTCGTCCGCTATGGTGCGCGCCTCGACGCCAGGCTGGCCCCGCTGGCCCATCAGGTGGTTATCGAGATGCCGCGCTACGGCTATTCCACGTCGGAAGCGCTCGAGCGGGGCCGGGACGTGGATACCGTGCGCGGCTTCATATCCAGCCAGGCCCCTATCGCCCTGTTCGACCTGCCCTGGATGCCGCTCTTCCTGGGCTTCGTCTATCTCCTCCACCCCATGCTCGGATTGCTGACACTCGCGGGCGCCATAGTCCTCATCGCCCTGACCGTCGTTACCGAAGTGATGACGAGAAATGTCGTCAAGGATACGCACCGCGCCGCCATCACGCGTTCGAACATCGCCGACGCACATGCGCGCAACGCGGATATTCTCAAGGCAATGGGCTTCGGCTCCCGTGCCGTGTCGCGCTTTTCAGCCGCCAATGACAAACATCTCCATTTGCAAACCAAGACCAGCGATGTGACGGGGTCCTTCAGCGGCCTGGCAAAAGTGCTGCGCATGATGCTGCAATCGGCGCTTCTGGGCCTTGGCGCCTATCTCACCATGAAGGGAGAACTCTCATCGGGCTCCATCATCGCGTGTTCGGTCGCTTCGGCGCGCGCCCTCGCTCCCATCGACATGGCGATCGGCAACTGGAAGGGTTTCGTCGCTGCACGCCGAAGCTTTGGCCGGTTAAAGGAAACCCTTGCGGCTATGGATGATGAGGCCCGGATTATCGATCTTCCGGCGCCTTGCCAAACGCTGAAAGTGGAAAAAGCAACCGTCGTTGCGCCCCATACCGGCGCGGTTCTTCTGAGCGAGGTTTTTTTCGAACTCAAGGCCGGCGATGCGCTGGGACTGATCGGCCCAAGCGGCGGCGGCAAGACATCGCTGGCCAAAAGCATTGTCGGTGTCTGGCCGCTGCTGCGCGGCTCGATCAGGCTCGACGATGCTGATCTCGATCAGTGGCACAGCGATAAACTTGGTGCCCATATCGGATATCTGCCTCAGGATGTGTCTCTGCTGGAGGGGACGATCGCCGAGAACATCTCGCGCTTCGATCCGCAAGCCGACGCACGCGGGATCGTTGCCGCCGCGCGCGCCGCCGGTGTCCATCAAATGATCGTCAGGCTCAGCCAGGGATACCAGACCGAACTTGGGCCAAACGGCACCTCCCTGTCGGCCGGCCAGCGCCAGCGCATCGGCCTTGCTCGCGCTCTTTACGGCGACCCTTTCCTTGTCGTGCTGGACGAGCCGAATTCCAACCTCGACGCCGAAGGCGAGGCCGCCTTGACGGAGGCGCTCAAGGGCGTTCGTCAGCGTGGTGGCATCGCCATTGTGATTGCCCATCGCCCGAGTGCCCTGGCAGCGGTCGATCTCGTCGGGCTGATACAGAACGGCAAGCTGGTTGCGATAGGCCCGAAGGATGAGCTGATCCGCGAACCGGCGCGCGTCGCCACGGTGCCTGCCTCAGCTGGCAAGACGCGCGCCGCTCCAACGCCTAGCTCTGGCGGCAAGGTGCGCGCCGCGGCGGCCGTTGCGGCCGCGCAAAAGGATTGACGAGCGAAAAATGGACGATCGGCTCGCACTTGGACTGCCCAACCACGAGGAGCTCGACGCTCCGAAGAACCGTTTTAAGTTGCGTGATGCACGCTCGCGCGTCAATTCGGTCTCTGCCTTTCCATTCTTGATCGGTGCATTCGCGGCACTCCTGAAAAAGATATTCGAGAGCGACCAGAACGTCCCCGACAAAAACCCGGGCGGACATGCCGACCAGACCACCAAGGGCGACGATCACCCATCCGACGCCGAGGGCGATCCGGTCGTGACGCAGATACAGAAGATCGGCGATGTCGCGGACTATCTGCGAAGTCTCGCCGAACCCATAGGCGTCAATGTTAGCGACCTCAATTTCGACGTCTGGCAGCCGCATCGGCCGTGGGGCGTGCAAGGGCTGCACCCGAACGTTCGCGCTGGCGTCGGCAACAGCATCCACGGTCCAGGCGGCCATGGTGCCCCGCCGCCACCCATTGCCAGCAACGACAATGGTGGTGGGGGATCCTCACCTCCCGGTGGCGTTTTGCCAGGCCATGGCGGGAGCGAAACCGGCGGCGGGTCGGGCCCGGGCGGCAGCGGGGGACAAGGAAATCAGCCCGGCCAAACCGACCCCGGCCAGGGTTCGCCAGGACCGACCAAGTCAAATCGGCGGCCGGTCCTGACCGGTCCGGTCTTTCTTTCCGACGGCATGATGAACCTGTCGGTCATCATCACCATGGGCGAACTGCTGAACGGCGCCAGCGACCCGGATGGGGACAATTTGATCGTGCGCTCGCTGGAGGCCGATAGTGGTGAACTTCGCCGCATCGGACTGGAACGATGGCTCTATACGCCCGAGCACGACCAGATTGGAGCCGTCACGTTCCATTATCAAATCAGCGACGGCGTCGAGACCATCCAGCAGAGCGCTCACCTCGAAGTCACGGAGCCCGCCGGTGAATCCATGGCCGGCACCGAGGGTGACGATGTGCTGATAGGAACCCCTTACGATGATCTGATCGATGCCCGCGGCGGCAATGACGTCGTCTATGGGCGCGAAAGCAACGATACGATCCACGGCGGCGACGGCAACGACCGGCTCATCGGGGGCGACGGCAACGATGTCATCTGGGGCGGCCGCGGCAATGACGTCCTTTTTGGCGGTCATGGCGACGATTCCCTGTTCGGCGGCGAGGGCAACGACATTCTGTATGGCGATGCGGGCAACGATCTGCTTCTCGGCGGCGAGGGCCAGGACCAGATCCATGGTGGCGATGGCAACGATGTCGCCGACGGCGGCACGGGCAGTGACGTGCTGGAAGGCGAAGACGGCGCCGATACGCTGGACGGCGGCGATGGTAACGATGCTCTCTACGGCGGCGCTGGGGCCGACCTCCTGATTGGCGGCAGCGGTGACGATGCAATCGCCGGCGGCGACGGCGCGGACTCTTTGCTGGGCGGCGACGGCGCCGACTCGCTCCATGGTGATGCGGGCGCCGATACGCTGGACGGCGGTGACGGCAACGATGTGCTCGACGGCGGGCAAGACGATGACACGCTCATTGGTGGCGCCGGTGACGACACCATGAGCGGCGGCGACGGCAATGATCATCTGAGCGATGGCGCAGGTCTCGACCACATTGACGGCGGCGCGGGCGATGACGTCATTGTTCTTTGCAACGACGTCCGGATCGATATCGTGGATGGCGGCGCGGGCCAGGATACGCTCGATCTTTCCGCCAATGCCCACGACACCCTTGTGGACCTGCCGGACGGGCTCGTCTTCCTCGATGGCATCGAAGAGGCCCATATCTTTGAAATCGAGAGCATCGTGGGCGGTCATGGGCGAAACACGCTGGTGGCGAACGATGCCGTCAATGTCATGGTGGGCGGCGGCGGCAGTGACCTGTTCGTGTTCCAGTCGCTTCAATCCCTGGAAAACCAGGGCGGGCCGCGCGACCTGATAATGGATTTCTATCAAGGAGACCGCATCGATCTGTCGCGCATTTCAGAAGATCTCAATGACTTTGCAGGCCACAAACTGTTCTTTGCCGGCGCGGCTTCGGCGGCACCAGCCGATCTGGGGGCGGTGGTCTTCAAATTTCAAACGCTCGACATTGATCACGAGGTCACGCTCGTCTCCGGGAATCTCGTCGGCGACCCGGACGATGAATTCTCATTGGCCCTGGACGGCCATCACGAACTGACGGCTCAGGACTTCATTCTTGAAGCAAAGCACGACGCCGCGATGCCTGGTCAGGCATAGGCGACCGCGTAAACGATAGGGGTAAAAGCGTGGACAAGAATCTTGAGAAGAAGACGCGTCGGCCACATTACACCATTCACTCCAGGGTGGCGGTCTCCGGCCTCCTGGCGTTGGGTTTGGTTCTGGGCTGCGGAGGTTGGGCGGCCAATGCAAACCTGTCGGGTGCGATCATCGCGCAGGGTAAAGTCACCTCGAAAAAGCAGTTGAAGATGATTCAACATCGCGACGGCGGCATCATCGGCGCGATCGAAGTCGCCAACGGCGATGCGGTGAAAGTCGGTGACGTTTTGATCCGCCTCGACGAAACCCAGACCAGGGCGGAGCTGGGCGTGTTGAGTGGCCAGTTTCTGGAATTCCAGGGACGCTCCGCCCGCTTGCGCGCCGAGCGCGACGATCTGGACCAGATCACGTTCGATTTCGCAGCCGATGTCGATCCGCACGCCATCGTGGATGGCGAGCAGCGGCTGTTTGCCAATAACCGGGCCACGCGTGTGGCTCAGAAGGCGCAACTTGCATCGCAGATCGAACAGTACGAGGAACAGATCAGAGGCCTGGAAGCGCAGAAGACGTCCAGCAAAAGCGAACGTGCCCTCGTGGCTGAAGATCTGGGCCGCCTGGCGCCCTTGTTGCGCAAGGGGCTCATCGAAGGCGACAAGACGCGCACGCTGGAACGGGACCTGATCAAGATCGACGGCCATATCGCCGAGGTCGAGTCCGACATAGCGCGGGCCAGGGGCCAGATCAGCGAGGTCAATCTCAAGATGATTGAACTCGACCAGCAGGTCAGGACTGATGCCCAGCGTGAGTTGCGCGACGTCGAGGCCAAAGTCGCCGAGCTGGACGATCGTATCGTCGCCGCAAAGGATCGTCTCACGCGCATGGAGCTGCGGGCGCCGATTTCGGGAATCGTCAACGATCTCAAGGTTCACACGGTGGGCGGGGTGATTGCGCCCGGCGAAACCGTCATGTCAATCGTGCCTGGCGGTGACGAACTTATCATCGAGGCTCGGGTCGCGCCGACCGATATAGACCAGGTATCAACGGGCCAGGATGTGAGGCTGCGCTTCTCGTCATTCAACCAGCGCACCACACCCGAGATTGGCGGGCGCGTCAACGTTGTTGGAGCGGCTGCTAGTGTCGACGCGCAGACCGGCCAGGCCTATTACCTTTCAACAATCGCGATCGTCGATGACAGTGGCCTCGACGGCAAGCAACTGGTGCCAGGCATGCCGGTCGAGGTCTTCCTGCACACCAAGGAAAGATCTGCACTTTCCTACCTGGTCAAGCCATTCACCGATCAGATGAAGCGGGCCGTGAACGAAGAATGATCGAATAGCGTTCCGTCGTCGTTGATTGCGGGGGGCGACGGGGTGATCGGGGTGAGCATGCGCGCCCTGATAGCTGCCAACGCCTTTCCCCCCCACCCGCCAGGCGTTGGCAGCTGCCTGTTTGCTTCCTTCCTCTGCTCTCGGCGGATGAGCCTGGAAATTCCGACAGGCCGACACCCGCCAGCCCGCGAGGCGCGTCATGGTGCCTGGCCACGACATGGTTCAGCCCCAAGGCGCAATTCAATGGCCGTCAAGGGTGCGGGCCGCTACCAACCTCGGCGGCGTCATTCCGATGCCTTGCGCCATTTGATTTCATTATCCAGAAGCCCCCTTATTTCCTCAGTCTCTTTTCGAGCGGCTTCCAGTCGTTGATACATTTTGTCGACCTTGCCCCGCTCACGATATAAGGCCGACGCCAACAATCCGAAGCCCAACATTACCAGGACGATCAACCCGCCTCTCAAAGGCTGCGTAGGGACGAGACCGCACAGTGCAACGGCATTCGCGCTGAAGCAGAGGGAAACGATCATGATGGCGATACTTCTTCCAAGCACCGCACAAAGAATCGACATCAGCAGTAGAACCAGGGCAAACGCCGGCGACAGGGCTACGCCGGTCATGATCGAACCGAGCCACCATGAGAGCACCGGGGGAACCGTTTGGTGGAACCAATCTTGCAAGGACCCAAGGGCCTCGGTCATGCGGCGGCCTTTTGCGATTGTCTTATAATGATTGGTAACCTGCCGTACCCGGCTTGAAAAGGCTTGTGAACATGAGGAGGCATGGGCCCGGCTCTATGCGTCGCAACGGTCGCAATGGATCCGTCTCTGAACTCTCCGAAGTTGCGCGCTATGCCATATTCCCTATTGCACAGGCCGGGAACTCGGATGGACTGCTCCAGGGAGCTAGCCAGCCTGCGCGGCCACGCCGCCTCCAGGTTTCGGAATTCTGACAAAGCCAAGCAGGAATAATGTCGCGCTATATCAGCGGTTCCGCGACGAACGATCCGCCATGCCGGCAGGTCCTTCCGACAGGAACCGCTCAACCCAGCGCACTACAACCTTCGCCATCACGCCATGGATCCGCGCCACATCGGCTTTGGAGGCGGCCTTCAACAACGGCCAGCGCACCATCTCCTCTCGACGCAACAGCGTCGAATGGGCTGAAGCGGCAGAGCAGTGTTCGGTCCCAATTTAGAACTTTGCGGCAGCCTTGGGTTCGACGCTAAAATGGGAAAGGGTCTCGGCATATGAGATTTGAGCTCGCAGGCCTGAGGCCAAGAGTGCCTGGAACAGAATAGAGCCTGCCCGGGCCAAACCTTGGTTTGGTCGAACGTAAGCCTGGAGCGAAAATGCGGACAAGGGACTGCTGCTCATCCTGCATCAAGATGACGGCGAATATCTCCAGGTTTCGCTCGTGGCAGAGTTTGACGCATGAGGCGTAGTCAAGTGTCGATTCATCCGTGCAAGCTGGCCCGCTATTCCCACCCTGCAGATATGGATATAGCCCAAGATCTGTTTCTTGATGCCAGCGATAAAGTTGCCGCGCGCCGGGCGTAAAGCGGATCGTTCCTTGTTGCCGCGCCTGTTGTGAGAGCAGAGCGAGGTTCGCTTCGCATTGAGCAAGCTCGCCGACCGCCCTTATGGCAGCCTCTGACCACGATGCGCCTGCCGCAAACCCCATCGCCGGAAACCGGCCGGAACTGTCGCTGGAGATTGCCGCAACTGTTGGCACCGCCAAATCCAACGTAAGTCGTAGAAGCCGCAATTCGCGGCCTCGATGCCGAAGCCAATCCTCGTACGAAGATACGGTGTCGCTTGCCATCGACTTCGGATCGATTCGAGGCAGAACAAGCCGATTGTACCACCAGATAGAGGTCGCATCTCGCTCTATCAGCTCGAGAAGTGCGCTCATCGCAGCACCCTCAACGCTGATGCCCAGCGCAAGTCCGTTCGAGTCGGCAGCCGGCAGAGATGATCCCTCGCAGGGATCATATCCGAGGAAACACAGTCTCGCGGGCACCCAAGCTTGCTCCGTACCGAGCTTGTCGTCACTCAGGATCCAGTCTTCAGGCGCGGATCTATCCCAGCGGGTCGGAACCATGTTGCGGAGTGCGGGTTGTCGGTTCCCGCCCTCTCTCCGGTCATATTGCTCTTCGCTGAAAAGAAGGATGCCGGGCGGCTCGACGACCCGCCCATAAATCGCATTGGCGCAAGACCGGAGAATTCGCCTCTCGGGAATGATCTGGGCGAAGTAGGTCTCGTCCGCCTCATAAAGGCAGCCCTGCAGCGCCTGCTCGGCTGTCGTGCCCCAACCAGACACGAAGTAAGTGCTCTCATCCCCATCTCGGGCGGCGCGAACGCGGCCGGCCGCCACAGTGAGAGGACAGCCGAGCAACGGGTCCGAGATTACCACCGGGCCATAAAGAAGACTCGACCCCACGCAGCCCTCGAATGTGCGGATCTTCGCATTGCGAGCGCTTCTGAACGGATTCACTCTGTCGCACGTCCGAAGCTCTCATGTGGCAGTTTACACGCTGCCATGCGCGATAGCATCCTGCAAATGTGCTAAAGTACGTTCGGACGTCCGACCCGAGGTATGGATTGACCCCAAAGCATGAATTGACCGCAAACAACGGCACCCTGAAGCGGCGCCTGACCGCGATCGTGGTCGCCGACGTGGTCGGCTATTCGCAACAGATGGCGGAAGACGAGGAAGGCACGTTTACCCGCGTCCGGGCGCTGATGCACGACGAGGTCCCAGGCTACCTTCATCGGCATGACGGCCGCGTTGTAAAGAACACCGGCGACGGTGTCGTAGCGGAGTTCCCCAGCGCCATCGAAGCGGTCCGGTGTGGCGTGGCTATTCAAGCCCATCTCGCAAACCCCGAGCGATCGTCGCCCAGTCTGTTGCTTCGAATGGGCATAAATTTCGGCGATATTATCGTCGACGGCGACGGAGACGTGTTCGGCGACGGTGTGAACGTGGCTGCACGCCTTGAACAGATCGCAGCACCCGGAGGCATTTGCCTTTCGGCAAAAGTGCATGAGGAGGTCCGCGGAGGGCTGCAATTGCCCTTCGAATATTGCGGCGAGTTTCAGCTCAAGAACATTCCCCGACCCGTGGCAGTCTACTCGCTTATTCACAGACCCGAAGGCCCCTCTCCGAGGATCGGCGCCGAGACTTCTGGCTCGAACACGCCATCGATCCTGGTCCGCCCATTTGTCAGCACCGGCGGCGTGGAACCCTATTTCAGCGAAGGGTTCACAGAAGACGTCATCACCGAGCTGACGCGGTTCACGCAGCTCTCCGTCGCGTCATACCATACCTCGTTGCGGCTCAAGGATGTGGAACTGCCGAAGCTGGTCTCGGATATAGGGCTCGATTTCGAGCTTTCGGGGCGAATCCGGAGGATGGGGAAGCGTATCCGCCTTTCGTGCGAACTGGTTGACGCGACGTCCGGCGGTGACGTTTGGGCCGAGTATTATGACAGCGACGATCAGGACATATTCGATGTGCAGGACGAACTGGTCCGCAAGATCGTGGGCACGGTTATCGGGCGCCTCAAGGCAGCGGGTGCGGAGAAGGCGCGGCGCAAGCCGCCGGCCAACCTGGCGGCCTATGAGTGCGTGCTGCGCGGCAATGCCTTGCCGCTAGGCGACCTCGCGTCTGAAGCGGAAGCCAGGCAATGGTATCAGCGCGCCATCGACCTCGATCCGACCTATGGGCGCGCTTACGCCAAGCTTGCTCACTACAAGCAGCTGGAATGGTTTCGCGACATGGGATCTTCCGATGCCCTGCTCGACGAGGCGCATGCAATTGCCAAGAAGGCGGTGGCGCTCTCCGCCAACGATCCGGTTTGCCTCAACATTCTCGGCTGGGTGCTGCTGCACCTGCGAGACTTCGACGTCGCCGCGCAACTCTATGCACGGGCCCTCTCCCTCAATCCGAACGATCCCGAGCAGGTTTCTTATCTCGGCACCCTCTACACATTTGGCGGCGAACCGGATCGCGCCATGCAATGGTTCGAGCGGGCGCAGGTCCTCGATCCCCTCTATGAACCATCCTGGTATTGGCCGTTTCGCGGCATCGTCCACTTCATTGCGGGCCGGCCCGAGCCGGCATTGGTCGCTTTGAGCCGTTCGTCGACAATGCCGACATGGGTTAGCGCCTACATGGCCGCTTCGAGCTCGGCGCTTGGCCGGGACAGCGACGCGAAGTTGTATGCGGCTCGCGTGTTGGCGGGTACGCCCAGCTTTTCTTGCAGTCGATTCGTGGCCAAGGAGCCCTATCGCCTGGAGGAGGATCGGGCCACGCTGTTCAAGGCGCTGCTCGCCGCAGGGCTGCCGAACTGATATTGAAGTCTGCTATCGGCAGCCGAAAAGGACCGCGGACGCAAGCTCCTCATGATAGTGCCGACCCTGTGCGTTGTTGTGGTACGTCCCGAGGTAATCTATCAGGTCCTCGCGCGTGACAACGCCTTCCGGCAGGGCTGGCAGGACCACAGTCAGCTCCGTTGGGGCATCGCACGCCAGGTTCACTTTCGCGTCGACGATCTGCTCCAGCACAATCTTAAGTTCGTTGCGAAAAGTGGCGTCATTCAAGTCTTTTACTTTCGACACCACGCCATTCACCAAACTTTTTCCTTCGTAATTGATATCGACACCATCAAGATCAACTACACGAAAGGTTTTACCCGAAGTTCCCGTGGTGATCGGTCCTACCCTCACACTTCGAACGCCGCCAGTCTTGTCTTTAGTGCGCAGAGCTATGACTTCATTGAGCATGAATGCGTTCGCCACGTTCACGGTTATACTCAAAGGACTGGTCGAACCTACTGCTGATATAGTCGCCGTGAACGCGGGCGGCAAAGCCTTCAGCCAGGCCCCCACGAGCGCCGCGCCAATCTCCGGAGCCTGTCGGCCCTGCTTGAGTTTCACCTTGGGCACAAGCGTTGCTCCTCGCGCTTTGAGGCGTGCGACAACAACCTAGGCTGCTTTTTCTTTGGCCGCAAGGAGAGCCGTCAAGCGGCTCGCCTCCAATGCTTTGCCGTGGACAGACAGAGGTATTGGGAGCATGCTGCCGTCAGTCGACCAGCAGATGGTAGGGATCCATGGGGCTCGCCTGGCTTGTGACTTTTCTCGCCGCCACACTTTCGGCGGCCACGATCGCGCACGCGGACGAAGCGCCCGGCGAGCCGCAAGTTACGCAACACACATTCATCGCGCCACTTGCGGACAAGGACAGATTTGGATCGGTTATCGCCAGTCTGAAAAAGATCAATCCGTCGGGGGACGCCCTGCAGGCTGTCGACATGCCGGACCTGGGATTTAGCCTGGTCACGGGAAGCTTTACCGACAAGGAAGCGAACAAGCTTCTGTCGGAAGGGTATCAGGAACCGGACTCATTTGAGGTAAGTCTGTTCGCGGATGGCGGTTGCGAAGGACGCAGTCCGCTAGCGGATGTGACGGGTGACAAGCTCGTGCCGCCGAGCGTTTGCAGAGTCGTCGGGTCGCCCGGTCCTGTGACCAACGGGTCCGCGGTCTGGATCATCGACAGCGGCGTCGACGAAGACATCGTCACAAAAGGGCTTCTTAATATTTCGGAACGGATCAACTGCACGGTCACTCCATGCAGCACGACCATGGGTGTGGCAGACACTCAAGGTCACGGCACGATGGTCGCAGGCATCGTTGGCGGAAAGCGTGTGTCAGGTACAACAAGTGGAGAATACCTTGGCATCGTTGGGATCAGCCCCGGGGTGCCGCTCAAGATTGTCAAGGCATTTAAGGATAACAAGTCGAAGATCGTCGGATCGCCGCTTGTCGCCCTGCAATATGTCAGTGACAATGCGTCCGCCGGCCAAATCCTGAACATCAGCTGGGGCGCGCAGTTCTTGGAGACCGCGAGGAAGGATGGCCAATTAGAACAGCTTGGTCTGATGGACAAGCTGCTGTTTGCGATCGCAAACAAGCAGGTCCGCATTGTGATTGCGGCGGGCAATGCGCCGGAAGATGACGAGGCGTCGTGGGTACAGTCCTTTTTCCCGGCGAATGCGTCGGAATATTTTTCTCCAAACCCGACGCAAGGCTTCATCCAAAGTGTCTCGGCATCCAAAAGCACTTATATCCCGACCGGTACCATCGTCATTGGTGCGTGCAGCACCGTTTCAAACGATTGGTGTGATCTGCTTTGGAATGGCGGCTCTTTTGGCGCGGCCATGTCCGAGCCCGGCGTTGACGTCCCGGTGCTTTGGCGGAGCACAAAAAAACACGAGCTAAGACAGAATATCTGTTCGGGGACATCCCTTGCCGCTCCAGTTCTGGCAGGACTGCTGGCTCGGAACCCTGCGAATTTGCTGGAGGTCCCGATCAAAAAGTACGTGATCCCAAATGCCGATCAGGTCGGATATTCGACGCCCGGAAAGTCGGACGTCACCGATCCGGATTATCCGAAATGCAATTGACGCGCCGCACGGCCCTCCAGGGTTTGGGTCTTGCCTCGCTGTTTGGCACGAGCGCAGGGTTTGCCTCGGCGGTTCTTGCTGGCGACAGCCACCCACGGCTGCTGGTCGTTCATCTTCGGGGCGGACTTGATGCGCTGGCCGCGCTGCCGCCCCATGGCGATCCGGATTTCCGGCGGGTGCGAGGCACGGCGAGAGAACTTGACACGTCCGACGACGCGTTCGGGGTGAAGCTTGATCCGCTGTTTGCGCTTCATCCGGCGCTGGAACCTCTTGCTCGGTTCTATTCGGCCGGCGAATTGCTGATCCTGCCCGCGACGGGCATCCCGGGTATCGGGAAATCGCATGACGCCGCGCAGAGGGTCCTGTTCGACGGCGATGTCGACGGCGGCGATTTTGGCTGGCCAGGAAGAGCCGCTTCGGTGCTGTCGCAGGGAAGGCAAACACTTTGGCGCGCAGCGCCGGCCGACCTCCCAAATGATGTGCTTGTCGATCTCGTGTTGGCCAATCCGGGACTTGACATCGCCCGCCTTTGCCTCGGTGAGGCGTTTGGTTCAGCCGGAGACGCGGTACAGACGTTGCTTGCAAGGCGACAGGCGCTGAGTGCTGCCAGCTTTGCCGCAGCGGCGACCTCCGCGGCGCAGGCGCTGTCCAGGCCGGACGGTCCGCGCGTGGCCCTGCTGCGGTTGGACGGCATCGATACCCACGTTGCTCAGGGAGGGCGTCTTTCGGCGACCCTTGAGACATTGGTGCGTGGTGTCGTCGCGTTCTCGGAAGCAGCAGCCGCGATCTGGCGTCAAACCGTTGTGCTCGGCGTTACGGAATTCGGGCGCTCTATCCACTTCAACGAACAAGGCGGCACCGACCATGGCAGTGCCAGCGTAGCGTTCTTGATGGGTGGTGCGATAGCCGGGGGGCGGATCGAGGGTCGCTGGCCCGGGTTGGCGGCGGATCAGCTCGACGAGGGGGCCGATTTAGCGGTCACCACCGATATACGCTCGATCGTCAACGCTGTGTTGAAAGACCATCTTGGACTCTCAAGGCAGGCAATGGCGATGGTCGCTCCAAACGCATCGGGCCTTCAAGCAACCAAGGGGTTGTTTCAGATCTGATGCACCCTTGGCAAGAACGCGTAGCAGCGCCAACGTCCGCTTGTGAACCAAGGTGACAGTTGATCGGCAGGTCTTTTGCGCCAGCCCCAACGCCAACGCCCTGCATCAGGGGCGAGACGTCGGGGCCCGAAAGGACGCGGTCTCGCCGCCACCGCCGATAGGCGCCTGATTCAAGCGCTTAGCGCGGAATTCCCTAGGCCCACGACGCACCGGCGCAATAGTCACACATCTGGGCCGCTGTGTGACCGTATGCAAGTATCCGCTTGCAGCTCCTATCACCGCCTCTATTGTGCGAGGAAAATTCCGCAGGGGGCTAGATGCGTCGCGTTTCCGCTCGATTGCACCTACTCGGTCTGATCGCCGCCGCTGTTTTTCCGGTCTGGCTTTTTGCGGCCTATCTCCTTGTCCAGTACGCCGTCCGTGAACAAGATCGCTTCAAGGAGGATGCGCTGCAGACAGCACGTCAGGTCGCTCTCGTTGTCGAAGGTGAACTGGTCAACCTTCAGACAGTGATAAAGGGGTTATCCAAATCAACGGCATTGGCCGACGGCGATCTGAAGGCTCTGCACAGAGAGGCACGCAGTCTAATTCAAGGCACGGATCGGATCATACTCCTCCGGGACCTCGACCGTGGTCAGTTGTTCAACACGCAAGCCGAGTATGAGAGCGGACTCCCTCCCGCTGTCCCATTGTCGGCTGCCGATCTCGCCAAGCTCAAATCGCATTTGCCGTTGGTCAGCGGAGTCTACGCCAGCCCTACGTCGAAAGAGTATCGAATTGCCGTCGCTATTCCAGTGCAAGGCCCGCACGGCGAAAGCTGGCTTCTCGCCCTTACCGTTCCGACCAGCGAGATTCGCGATGTCATGATGCCTGCAGCACCCGCAGGCTGGACGATAGGTATCGGGGATCGCAGCGGCACCTATGTGGCACGCTCTCAGCTGCACGACGAAATGACCGGCAAGCCGGGGCTGCCGGAGTATCTTGAGAAGATCGTGGGAAGTTCCGGGACGTTCACATCGCGCAACTACCAGGGAACGACACTGCTTGCAGGCTACTACCGCTCAGGCCTCTCCGATTGGTTTTATACCGCCAATGTACCCCTGTCCGCAGTTCAGGCTCCGCTCTGGCGTTCTCTCGCCGCTATCTGCGCGATTGGCTTTTTGGCGATGCTATTGTCCTTTGCCCTCGCCTACGTCGTAGGCAAGCGCTTTGCCGGAGCTGCTCGTAATCTTGAGGTTCGCGCTGAGGCGATGGGTAAGGGTCAGCCGGTCACGCCAATGCCGACTTCAGTCTCGGAATTCGCGACCATCGCGGACGCTCTAATTGGGGCAGAGCGCGCCATTGCTGAAAGAACACACGAATTGGAAGCCGTACTCGAAACGGTCCCTGCCGCGGTGTGGTTCACCTATGACCCGCAGGCACTTCAGGTCATTCGCAACCGCTTTGCTGCAGAGCTGATGGGGCTGCCGACCGATACTCGAAGATCCTTCGGCGCTCCTGACATGGTCATCGACACCATCGCCCTCAAAGACGGCCACAAGGTTAGTCGAGCGGATCGGCCGCTTAGCCGGGCCATGCGTGGCGAGCAGACCGACAACGAGGAGTTCGCCTATATCCTACCCTCTGGCGTACAACGCTTCCTGCTCTCGAGTGCGCGCCCTATTCCCGGTTCCAGTGGCAACATCATAGGTGCGGTGCAAATCAGCCTGGACATAACCGACCGCAAGCGCGGCGAGGAACAGCGCAAGCTGCTTGTGAACGAGCTCAACCACCGCGTCAAAAACACTCTTGCTGTGGTCCAGGCGATCGCCAGTCAAACCCTGCGAAACGCTACGAGCCTTCCCGAGGCCGGGCGCACTCTCGCGAGCCGACTCGTCTCCCTCTCGAAAGCGCACGAGATTCTGACCCACGAGAACTGGACGGGTGCCGACCTTAAGGACGTGATTACGGCCTCGGTGTCGCCGCATGCGGTTACAGGTCGGTTTCAGCTTACGGGCTCATCCGTATGGCTACCGCCCAACCTCGCCCTGTCGCTGGCGTTGGCTTTTCATGAACTCACCACCAATGCTATCAAGTATGGCGCCCTCTCGGTGGCCGACGGAACAATCAAAATTGGTTGGGTCGCGATCGATACGGCCGGAGCTCGACGTCTCAGGATCGAATGGCGCGAGCAGGGAGGTCCGCCCGTAAAACCGGCGGAGCGCAAGGGATTCGGCACCAGGATGCTGGAGCGGATTTTCGAGTCCGAATCCGCTGGCACCGTTTCGCTTTCATTTGAGCAGTCAGGCTTAGTTTGCCTCTTCGAAATAGACCTGCCAGGGGTCCAAGTGATCGCACCTGGCTCCCAGTGAAAATTTCGCCGCCAACGCCGAATGATCTGAACTGCCGTGCTACGGTTCTAACTCAGCCATCCTTCGCACCCGCACCGGCGATGAGCGCTTTGATTGTGTCACTTTGGTTCCTGCTGGGTGGACGTATCGGCCAACGTTCCCGAAAACAGCGCGGGGCCGCGCGTCTTGAGCAGCGACAAGGACGTGTAATCAAGGATCGACAACCCGCCATCGACCACAAGCGTCTGACCGGTGATGAAGGATGCTTCCTCGCTTGCGAGGAAGGCCACCGCTGCGGCAATCTCGTTGGGTGTACCCATGCGGTTGAAGACACCCGGCGGGATTTCCCATTCGCCCGAGGAGTTCGTGCTCGACGCAGGTTCTTTTTCATCGAGCTCTGTGGCGATCCAGCCGGGGCTGACACAATTTGCCCGGATTCCGAATGGCGCGCCTTCGACCGCCAGCGAGCGTGTGAGCGCCTCCACTCCCGCCTTCGCAACGCCGTACAATCCCCAGTTTCCGTGCAGTGTGGCCGTCGACGAGATGTTTACGATCGACCCACCGCCGCAGTCGCGCATCACCGGAAGCGCATAGGAGGAGACGAAATAGGTCGAATCGAGATTGGGGCCGCGCAACTTCGACCAGCGCTGGCCCGGCGATTCATTGGCTTCGATGCCTGACCGGCGAGAGCCGACCCCCGCATTGTTGACGACGACGTCCAGACTGCCCCATTGAGCAACCGTCCTCACCAGCGCCTCGACCGCCGTTTCGCTTGCAAGATCACACTGGAAAAAAGTGGCTCTTCCCCCTGCGAAAACAATTTCCGCTTCCACTTCCGAGCCCTTGGCACCGTCGCGACCGACAAGAGCAAGTCTGGCGCCTTCCTTGGCGAAATACCGCGCTATTCCACGTCCAATTCCCGAATTGCCTCCAGTGACGATTACGACCTTGTCTTCAAAACGCATCTCACCCGCTCTCTAAATCTCACCCGCTCTCTAAATAGTACCATTACTCTAGTATCTGGCAGCGATGAAAATTTCGCTGCCAACGCCGATGATCTGAACCGCTGAGCTACGCTTCTAATTAGCTGCTTCAGAGCCCTCACCTGCTCCAAAGCGACTTTGACGAGTTTGGGCGCCAGCTGCCCCGCGGTCTCGCCGCGAGCATTTTCTGCATTGCCCGCGCCATTATACCCTGCTGACTTCAGCGAGGCGCTTGAACGGGTGGGGCCTTCAATGGTCCCACGCTCGGCAAAGAAGGCGCAGCTGCCGTGCCGCTGAAGCTGATCGTCAGTGATAGTAGATGCCGCCGTCGACGTTGAGCGCCTGCCCCGTGACGAAAGCCGATAGGTCCGAGGCGAAGAAAAGCACCGGGCCAACGATATCCTCCGGCGCGCCAAGGCGTTTGAGTGCCGCGACATCTTCCCAATGGCGGATCGCCGCTTCGCTGCCCAGATTGTTCTTGCCCATCTCGGTCAGGATGATGCCGGGACAGATTGCGTTGACGGTGACGCCGTCCATGCCGACCTCCTGCGCCAGCACCCTGGTCAGCGTGATCACGACCGCCTTCGTCGCGGCATAATGGCCCTGTGTGGGCACGCCCTGCCGGCCTGCGATCGAGGCGATGTTGACCACCCTTCCCGATTTTTTGGCGCGCATGTGCGGCAACACCGCCTGGCACATCATCAGCACGCCCTTGGCATTGACGTCGAAATGCGCGTCCCAGTTGGCCTCGTCGAGATCCTGCAGCAAACTGGGTTTCAGAATGCCGGCATTGTTGACCAGCACGTCGATGCTGCCCGCGGCCTTGAGCAGCGCCTGCGCGGTGGCTTCGATGTCCTGTTTCTTGCTCACATCCATCGTATAGACGTAGGCCTTGCGCCCGGCCGCCTCGATCTCGCCCTTCGTGATCGCGAGCTCAGCCGCCTGCGAGGGTTCCTCAACCGCTTCCTGATGATTGTATGGCAAACAGGCGGCGCTCGCAGTTTGGTCTTCTCTAGCCAATGTGCGCTCGCTGAAAAACAGCATAATATTCGATAGTCGAACGCAGCATCGCGTTGTGATCCAGTTTGATCTGCGCGGCTTGGGGGCGGGATTGTAGCAGCCGCCTGCTACCAACAAGCCGAATTTCGTTGCTATCTAATGTGTGAATGGCGAAGCTGGCTGCGTCAGTGTAGGGTTCGCTGTAAGGAAGAAGAATTCGCCGTGTCCACGGCACTGCCGACGAATCTGGGAGGATTCATGGTCGAGATCATCTCAAAGCGGGACGGCCCGCGACGCGAGGATGTTCAGGTCAAGCGGCTGATCGAGCAGAACCGCTCGACCATCGTTCGCCTCGCCGACCAGATCAGCGGTGGTGGTTATTCGGCGTCCAGGCAGCCGCGCCAACAACCCAAGGCCGAGGGCCTGATCATCCATGTCGGCGGCAGCACGACAACCGCGACTGACGCCAAGCCGTCCATCCAGGTGACGATGAATGGCCGGGTGATCTCAAAGGATCAGAATACCGGCCGCCAACTTCATCATATCGGCGATGTCCGCAACCGCAACGGAGACCAGACCTTCGTGCTGGCTACGAAGAAGAACGGCTTTTTCTCACCGGTCGACGACACTATCGCCGAGGCGCTTGCCGGGCTGGATGGATCGCGGCTGACGGCGGCTTACAGCGAAGAGCAGCTTGCTGCCGACATCGGGGCGAGACTAGGCATCGACTGAGGACTGATATCCGGCGTGGCTGTGCACGTCCGATCCGCGACAGCATACAGAAATGGCATACCTCAAAGGTACTGTGATGACTGAATGAAACACGCGAGCGGCCCCAATCCTATGAAACCCGGTGCTCTTCCGGCGCGTGCGTCGATCGCCACCGGGCAACTGGTTCTGGACAAGATCGACTATGATGAGCGCGCCACCATGCGTGCGTGGGAGAGTTTTCTTTCCGACGAGCCGACAAGCGCACGCGATCCGGTCCACGTTCGCTCGCTGATCCACGATTCCTGGTATCGCAGCGCCACCGGCGGCATCAATGCGCAAGGCATCGAAGCGCCGCTGAGCAGTGACCGTGACGAGATAGAATACCTGACCCGCGCCAACGCCGAGCTGCTTTCGGCAGCACGGCGATCGTTCGCGTCCCTTGGCCAGTTGCTGGAGGGGACGGGAGCGATGCTGGTGCTCGCCGACAGCGACGGCGTGCTGATCGATGCCATCGGCGACAAGAAGACCTTACATGACGGCATGGACATTCATCTGGGCATCGGCGGCAAATGGAACGAGGACGCCGTCGGCACCAATGGCATCGGTACCGCGCTGTGGACCGGCGAACCGATCTTCGTCCATGCGGCTGAACATTTCTGCGCCGGCATCAAATCCTGGACCTGCGCTGGTGCGCCAATCCGCGATCCGCTGGACGGCAAGATCATCGGCGTGGTCGACCTGTCCGGTTATTCGCCGATTTTTCGGCCGCACAACACAGCACTCGTCGCCGCCACCGCCAGGCAGATCGAAAAGGCGTTGGCCGAACAGCAGCAGGAGCAGCGCACGCGCTTGCTGGAGGCCTTCATCTCGTCGGCCCCCAGCTATCGCCGCAAGGATGGGCTGGTGATCGTCGATCATCGCGGCCGCGCGATCTTCTGCAACAACGTGCCCAACGGCGACGCGACGGAGATGATGGACGGCCCGATGGAACCGGGCCGCGGCCGCTGGCTGATGAACCTGCCGGCCTCCGGCTCGGAGACCGATCTTGCCAACGCGCTGCCGGCGCATCTGCGATCCTGCCATGTCACGCCGCTGAAGCTCGACGGCGACCTTCGAGGCGCGGCGCTGGTTTTCCCTTCGGTGCCGGTCGTCTCCAGCGTGACCGTGATCGACCGGCAGGCGAACAAGCAGCTGCAGACGGCGGCTGCGATGATTGTCGGCGAGAGCGACAAGCTGCTTGCCGCCATCGATGTCGCCTCCCGCGTCGCAAGATCGAACGGCGTCACCTCGCTGCTGATAGAAGGCGAAACGGGTGTCGGAAAGGAGCTGTTCGCGCGGCTTGTCCATGCCGGCAGCCGGCGCTCGGAAAACGATCCGTTCATCGCCATGAATTGCGGGGCGATCACCAAGGAACTGTTCGGCAGCGAATTGTTCGGTCACGTGGCGGGCGCGTTTACCGGCGCTTCGCGCGACGGCAAGCCGGGCATCTTCGAACTCGCCAATGGCGGCGTGCTCAGCCTCGACGAGATCGGCGAGCTACCGCTCGAAATCCAGCCGTTCCTGCTGCGTGTCCTGGAAGAGCGCGTGGTGCATCGCATCGGCGATTCGAAGGGCCGGCCGGTGGATGTGCGGCTGGTCGCCTCGACCAACCGCGACCTCAAGCAGGAAGTGGCTGCCGGGCGCTTCCGCAGCGACCTCTACTACCGCATCGGCGCGGTCTCCATCCAAGTCCCGGCGTTGCGCGAGCGTGGCGAGGACGTCCTGCTTTTGATCGAGCACTTCAACAGGCAGATCGCAAAGCTGGCAGGCAATGATCCGCTCGAGTTTTCAAACGACGCGCTCGACGCGCTACTGGCCTATCGCTGGCCGGGCAATGTGCGCGAACTGAAGAACCTGGTCGAGCGCCTGCATATTCTGGCGCGCGACAGTGCGATCGACCTGCAAGACCTTCCGGGGGAAATCGGCGCGGGCGATCGAAACAGCATGGCCAGGCACGGGGACCATCCCACGGCCATGCTCGAAGCGCCGGTGTGCTCGTTTGAGGATGCGGAACGCCAGGCGATCAAGAACGCGCTTGCCGCGGAGGGCGGCAATCTCAGCAAGGTTGCGCTGAGGCTTGGGGTTTCCCGGCCGACGCTCTATCGCAAGCTCGGCCAGTACGGCATCCGGCGCGGGTTCCTCTGACACGCAGCAAAAAAGACCCCCACGGCATTCGCGCCATGGGGTTGGGGAATTGCGGCCGATGGATCGGACTGGCGACCGGCCTACGCCTGCATTCCGGCCGAGCGTCAGGGAACGATGACGCCGCGGCCGGTGAACCGCCGGTTCTTGAAATCGTCGAGCGCGGTGTTGATGCTGGCAAGATTGTACTCGGTGTAGTGCATCTTCACCTTGCCGTCGGCGTTGAGTTCCATCAGTTCGACCAGCTCGGTGAAATTGCCGACCAGGCTGCCGCCGATGTTGATCTCCTCGATGACCAGATGCGCGGTCGGCACGTTTATGTTGCCGCCATAGCCGACGACGAACAGTTGCCCGCCCTTGCGCACCATCTTCCAGCAGATGTTCTCGACGCCGAGTTCGCCGACGAAGTCGATCACCACATGCGCGCCGCCGCCGGTGATCTGGCTGACCTCCTCGACGACGTTTGGCCCGCCATCGAGCACGAAGTCGGCACCCAGATCCTTGGCCAGAACCCGCGCCGCCGGTTCGCGATCGACGGCGATGATGCGGCAACCCGAGATCGCGTGCAGCGATTGCAGCGCGATGTGCCCGAGTCCGCCGATGCCGAGCAGCACGCAATAGCTCCCCGGCCGCAGCAGCTTGGCGGCGCGTTTGGCGGCGCGGTAGGCGGTGATGCCGGCATCGGCCAGCGGTGCCACTTCGATCGGCGTGATGTTGGCGTTGAGCTTGATCAGCGAGCGTTCGCTGGTGATGAAGTATTCGGCGAAGCCGCCATTCATGCCAAGGCCGGGGAATTGGCCGTTGTCGCAGTACATGTCCTCGCCATGGCGGCAATTGAGGCAGATGCCGCATGAGCGGAAGGGATGGCAGATAACCGCATCGCCGCGCTTGACCGATTTTACACCGCTGCCGACCTCCTCGACCCATCCCGCATTTTCGTGACCCATGATGTAGGGCAAGAGCGTGCCCTCGGGATCCATGGTCGGCTTCCACACGCCTTCGATGATGTGCAGATCGGTGCGGCAGAGGCCGGCGGCACCCACCCGCACGATCACCTCGTCCGGCGCGGTGATCGTCGGCGCCTTGACCTCCTCGATCTTGAGCTGAACATTCATCTTCGGATCGTATTCGTACAGCCTGGCAGCTTTCATCGTCTTGTCCTCTCAGCGTCGAGTTTGTCTGGAATGGTTCAAGCGCGGCCGAGCTTTTCGGAACCGCCGCCCCGCGCAGGGCCTGCGGTCGGATCCTCATCCTCGGCAAGATCGCCGATCAGCGTTTCGGTGGTCAGGATCAGCGTCGCCACCGAAGCCGCATTGGCGAGCGCGGTGTAGGTGACGCGGACGGGATCGATAATCCCTGCCTCGAACATGTTCTGGTAGCTGCCGGCTGATGCGTTGTAGCCGTAGCCGCCATTGATCCGCGTCACCTCGGCGACGACGGCTTCGGGATCGGCGCCGGCATTGGCGGCAATGCGCCACAGCGGCCGCGACAGA
>NZ_VFVC01000037.1:0-59263 GCF_006441575.1 Mesorhizobium sp. B2-4-12 | reverse complement strand
CCGCCTTGGGCGTGCACCAGACTTCGCCGCGCCTCTGGCCGGCGATCTGGCGTTCGATCTCGTCGACCATTTCGGACGTGGAGATCGCCAGGCGGTCGAGATAGCCCGAAGACAAATAGGGCAGGGTCTCGGCTTCTATTGCTTGAGTGTTCATGCGGTCGTTTTCCAATGCGGGGCGGGCAAAACTAGCAAGCGGGTGGCCAACCGCATAGGGCGGGGCGCTTTCTCTCCGTCCCGCCGTCGAACTGATGAAATAGCGATTTCCGCCCCGCCGCTCAGGCCGCGCTCCCGCTTTGGGGCTTGCGGCGGGAGGCCGGATCGAGGAGGGCTTCCGCGAGCGAATTGCTGGAACGGGCGGCCTGGAAGGCCAGCGCCTCGGGCGCGGGGAGGGCCGGCGAGAAGAGGAAGCCTTGCGCGACCATGCAGTCAAGCGAGCGCAGGATCAGGCGGTCGGCGTCGGTCTCGACGCCCTCGGCCATGACCTCTATGCCCAGCGCGCGGCCGAGATCGATGACCGTCTTGACGAGGGCCTGATCCTCGACCGACTTGGCGAGATCGCGCACGAAATGCTTGTCGATCTTGATCTTGCGGATCCGGCTGTCCTTCAGCGCGACCAGCGTCGAAAAGCCGGTGCCGAAATCGTCGAGCACGATCGATATGCCGGCGTCGGCGAGGCGGCCGACCTTTTCGTCGACCCTGTCGCGATCGACCGGCGCTTCCTCGGTGATCTCGATCTCCAGCATCGCCGCCGGCACGTTCCTCGCCTTCAATGTGTCGAGAATCATGTCGTCGACATTGCCGGCCTCGAGCTCGCGCGGCGACAGATTCATGGCGACGCGGACATCGCGGCGGCCGGTTTTCACCAGCTCCTCGATCATGGCGCAGCAATTGCGGAACACGGTCTCGCTCAGCAGCGGCAGCAGGCCGGTCTCGCGCGCCGCGGTGACGATCTCGGGCGGGGAAATCGGCCCATGGATCGGGTGCCGCCAGCGCAGCAGCGCTTCGAACCCGACGACGGCATTGGTGTCGAGGCGCACCAGCGGCTGGAACCATGAGCAGAGCGCGCCGGCCTCGCAGGCGCCGCGCAGGTCGCGCTCGATGTGGTGCTTGCGTTCGAGCGCGTGGTCGAGCCCGGCATCGAACATGCAGTGCTCGTTCCGGCCTTTGCGCTTGGCCGCGTAGAGGGCGAAATCGGCCCTGAGCAGCATCTCCGTCAATCGCGGTCTGTCCGACACGTAGATGCCGATCGAGGCGCCGACACGCACCGAGTTCAACGCCGGATCGGGTTGCGCGATCGCCGCGATGAGCGTGGAGGCAAGCGCGTCGGTCGCGGGCGCGGATTGGCAGGCGGGGAAGAGCAGCACGAATTCGTCGCCGCCGATGCGCGCGATCGTCGCGCCTTGCGGGGCATGGGTCTCAATGCGGCGCGCGACCTTGACCAGCAGATCGTCGCCGATGTTGTGGCCATAGGTGTCGTTGACGGATTTGAAGCCGTCGAGGTCGATCAGCATGGCCACGAACGGGCCGTCGGAAAGCCCCAGCCGGCCGATCGCCTGTTCAAGCCCATACCGGTTGAGCAAATTCGTCAGCGGATCGCGCCTGGAATTGCGCTCCATCTCGGCGGCAAATTCCCTCGCCTCATATTTGAGGCGGCTGGTCTCGCGGAATCGGGCCTGTCCGATCAGCGCGCTTCTGACCATTCCGGCGAGGAAAAGCAGGACGGTGAAAGCCAGGATGTCGTTCTCGATGCCGCCTTTGGCCAGCACGCATCCGGCGGCGGCCAGAAGCGGCAGCGTCATGAAATTGAGCGCGGCCGGTGCGTATGACGCCGAGTAGGTGACCGAGCCGGCCGACAGGCCCGCAAGCACGATCAGGTAGAGCGGCGCCTGGGCCGTGGTGAAACCGTGCGCCAGCACGGCCAGGAAGGACCAGGCGATGCCGGACACCAGAGCCAATGCGCCGTAGAGGGTAAGCCGGGCGCTGACCGGCCTCGGCCCGCTCCCGGAAATGTCCGGCTGGGCGGCGGCAAGCGCCAGGCGCGCGCAGTTGATGATGCTGATCGCCGCAAACCACAGCACCGCCGCCAGACCGCCGCCGGAAAGCATCTGCACAGCCAGGACCAGGGCCGAAAGCACAATGCCGACAGGCATGGAAATGAAGATCCCTTTCCTCAGATCAGCGAACTGATCGCGGAGGATCCCCGTTGCCACGGCTTCGCTTTGCCCTTGGGGAGTGGGGCCAGCAAACCACCGCTCGTCATGCCTTGCCATTGCATGGTGTTAGGGCAGTGGAATGAAAATCGTGTTAAGGATTTCAGCGGTTTACGGTGCATTTCTCGAATAAAGGCAGGCGACGCGCCATTCCTTGAGGCCAGGGAGGCGCGGTGGGGCTGCCGGGCAGCAAGCCGGACCGTTGCGGCGCTTTCCGAGCGCGCTATCTGGTTCAGCGGCCGGGAAAAGGAGACCGCGCAGCAATGAGCCGTGCAGCAGTCGCGCTTTACGTCCTGGGCATGGTGGTGATCATCGTCGGGGTCGATTTTCTGTTCCTCAGAGGCCGGTTCTGGGAACGGCTGGCCATGAACATCGCGATCGTCTGCGTGTTCGGAGCTTTCTATCTCCTGTTGCTACGGCGCCGTTGAACCAGGCGCGCCCTCATCCCGGGCGGCGCCAGCCAGCTGGCCAGCCCTCGATCGGCCGCGGGCATTGGCGGGGGGCTGTTATCTCGACGGGTCACTGACTGGCTCGTGAAGCGTCGCCGGCTTGGCATTTTGCAGGCCAAATGGTCAGGCCGCCTTGTTTCGCGGCGGTCTTCCCAAGCCGGATTCGGGCCAAAGCCGGATTCGGGCGCTTGCTGGAACCAATGGCGGGCCAGACTGTTTAGCCTTGACTTTGATGCTGACGTGCCGGCCGACTGGATAAGCGGCGATCTTGAGGAGCTTCATCATGAACATTTCGTCCAGGGTTCGTTCCGTCGCGGTTGCCGCGATAGCCGTTGCGGGCGTGGGCTTTGCCAGCGCCGCGCATGCCGACAGCGGCACCATCCGCTTCTCCGTCTACAAGGCGGCCTTCTTCGTCGGTGGCTCCGGAGGCGAAGGCACGCTGGCCTTCCATGGCCGCCGCTATCCCATCTCGATCGGCGGTGTCTCGGGCGGTCTCGCCTTCGGCGTGTCCAAGACCTATTTCCAGGGCACAGTACGCCACATCAGGCGCGCCCGCGACGTGGCCGGGGTCTACGGCGCGGCGGGCGGCGGCGGCGCGGTCGGCAGAGGCGCCCAGGTGATCGTCATGACCAATGACAAGGGCGCCGAGCTGCAACTCACAGGCAGGCAGGTCGGGCTGCAGGTCAACGCCGATCTCAGCGGGATGAGCATTTCGCTGCGGTAGGGGCGGTTTCCGCTACCTCACGACAGGAACGATTGTCGGTCGCGCAACGTCGCCGTGATGGCGGCGATGCCGTCCTCGATCTCGCGTCCGTTCGCCAGGATCGCATCGCCGGCGGCACCTTCGACCATCGATCGCAAGAGGTCCGCCTGGCCGACGAGCACCGCGTCCTTCTCGGCCAGGGCGGCGAGCGTTGCGGCTTCCAACCGGTAGCGCTGGGTCATGCGGTCATTCTCCGGCACCGGCTGGTGGCGGATCTGCCCTTCGAGCGCGCCGACCTCGCGCCCCAGCCGCTCGAGCGCCTGGGCGTTGGCGACGATGCCGGGATCGGGGAAGGGATTGGCCCGCGAAGGCGGCGGGATGTTCTCGCGGCGGTACCGGGCCTCGGCCTCGTCGACGGCCGCCCGGGCGCGCGCCAGCAGCGAGGACGCCATCTGGCGCACCCGCTGGTCGTCTGCGCGGAGCTGGTTTTCCTGGCGGTAGAAATTGTAGCCATAGCCGTAGAACAGGTTGATCCCGACCTTGGCGAGCGGTCCGACCTCGTAGAAGCGGCTCATCTTGTCGCGCCCACCTCATCGCCGAGCGGATAGAAGCCCGTGGGCTGGCCGCCAATATTGAAGGGCACGCCGGCGGCGGCGTTGGGCGCGGAAACCAGGCCTTTGTCCGCCATGCGCAACGCCAGATAATAGCGCACCGCCTCGATCGGGCTCAAGCCGATCGCCTGCAGCGAGATCAGTTCGCGCATGCGCTCGTCGCGCGGCATGATCAGGACCTTGAGGTCGTTGAGCATGATGCCGTAGACCTTGAGGAAATCGGTGAGATGCAGCTTCACCGCCTCGCGGACATCGCTGATCCGTTCGTTGATGTTCTCCATCTTGGTGACCTGGATGATCTGGTTGATCGCCTGCTCGATGGCGGGTCCGGCATAGTCGGCGATTTCCTTCGTATCGATCACCGCGCCCGCGAAAGGCATGTGGGTGATGAGATCGAGCGCTTCCTGCTTGCTGTCGATGTGGATGTAGTAGTCGACGACATAGGACATCTCCGCCATCTCGGCGCTGGTCGCGATGCCCTCATTGCGCACCAGAAGCTTGGAACGGTTGATGTAGATGACCTCGTAGACCCAGGGCGACGATCCGCCGAAGAAACCCTGGACGACCGATCCGACCAGCGGCTTGTCCGGAGTCTGGAGCTGATATTGGCCGGTCTCGTAGACGTTGAGCACCGCGCCGCGCGATTTCAGGATGCAGAAATGGTTGCTTTCGACGGTCAGCAGCGAGCCGGAAACGATGCTCTCGTCGACGATCTTCATCGCCACGGTCCGGGTGCCGAGCGCGTCCGTGCCATCGCGCTGCAGCGACGTGATTACCTGCCTGGTGATCGCCATTTCGAATTCCCCTCCGTTGTGCCGGCACGCCCTGCGCGTGCCCAGATCCTCGCGGCGCGCCTAGCGCGGCGAACAGAGGCCCTTGCCCCTGAATGATTGCTGAAGCCGGGCGGTCCGGTCGGTGCGCTGGCGATGGCCGGCGTCACCATCGAGCAGGTACTTGGCCCGCCGCTTGTCGCGCGCCGGCGATGCCGTCCTCGTTGGCGCAACCGCTTTCCTGACCGGCTCCATCGCCCCGGCGGAATCGAGGCCGACACCTGTCCCGACCGTGGACTCTCGAATGGCGCGGCTGACAGCCTGCCCGATCAGCTCCTGGCCGTTCTGGCCAAGGAAGTTCGAGACCAGTCCGGCAATGTCGGCTCCTATTGCCTCACCCTGAGCGTCGCCGGCAAGGTCCAGCAATGGCGAAGCGGGGCCGCCGGCCTCGCCTTGCAAGGCTCTCGCCGGGCGCCTGCTCTTGCCCAGCCGCTGCCAAAGAATGAAGGCTATGACGAGTGCAAATACAACAAACGACATTCGACCAGCCCCGCTCAGTGGTCCGCGTTGATTGCAGGATTGAAGATGATGGTACCGGACGCCGCCCGTTCAGCACGCCTTTGCGCCGCCCTGGAACGCTCCGTCCTCAAGCACCGACAGTCGCGCCCGAAATCCTCAGGGATCACTGGCGGCTCGAACCCCCATTTCCTCCCGGCAATTTGTCGACGACATTTCTTTCCCGGACAGCGCTGTCCGGGAACTATGAATGGGCAAATGCTGGCTACTTGATAGGGTAAGTCCCAGCCGGCGGCCATACACGATATCGAGAGGTCTTTGCGGCAAGACAGGTAGGGCAGGCTCCGGCGTCGTGCTTGGGGTATAGTTCCGCCGGGCGCCGCGAACATCAAGGGAGGACATTGACGTGAACGAAGATGCCGCCAGTCCAAGACCGCTCGCCGAGATTGCCAGCTATCACGCCCATATCTACTATGACGGGCAAACCGAGCGGCACCATGCCGAATGGCTGCGTCTTCGCATCGGGGAGCGTTTCCGTGTCCGCCTGGGCAACTGGCATGACAGACAAGTCGGCCCGCATGACCAGGCGATGTACCAGGTCTCCTTCGCCAACGAGATTTTCGCTTCACTCGTTCCGTGGCTGATGCTGAACCATCGGGGCTTGAGCATCCTCATCCACCCGAACACGACCAACCCCAGGCGCGACCATCTGGTCGATCCGATCTGGATAGGCCGGCCGCTGGTGGTGCATGGCGATATCCTGGGCGAGGATCACGAGGCGGAAGAGGCGCTGGAGCCCAACACCGAACCGACGCTGCCGGCGTAGGCGTTTCTTGACATAGCCGCGACCGCCCTTGCCCGGCCGGCCTCACGGGCGTGCCTCGAGCACCATGTTGAACGGGGTTTCGGTGGCGCGGCGGAACCGCTTGAACCCGCCACCCGACACAACCTTGCGCAGCCTCGCCTCGCCGGCCTGGGCGCCGAGCCCCAATCCGACTTCCTGGGACAGCGAGGCCGGCGTGCAGATGAAGGTCGAGGCGGCATAGTAGATGCGGCCGACCGGGTTGAGGTTGGCCGAGAGCTGGTCGTGGGCGAGGGGCTCCACGATCATCCAGGTACCGTCCGGCTTGAGCGCCTTGTGCACATGCCTGGCAGCCCCCTCCGGATCGCCCATGTCGTGCAGGCAGTCGAAGAATGCGACGAGATCGTAAGTGCCTGGGAAATCCTTGGCCGCCGCAACCTCGAAGCGGGTGTTGCCGGCAACGCCGGCCTCCCTTGCGGCGGCACGGGCGCGCTCGATCGACGGGGCGTGATAGTCGAAGCCGGTGAAGCGCGAGTTCGGGTAGGCCCTGGCCATCAGCACCGTCGAGGCGCCGTGGCCGCAACCGACATCGGCGACGTCCATGCCGCTCTCCAGCCTCTCGACAACGCCGTCGAGCGCCGGCAGCCAGGAGCCGATCAGATTGGCGTTGTAGCCTGGCCGGAAGAAGCGTTCGGTGCCGCGGAACAGGCAGGCGCTGTGGTCGTGCCAGCCCAGCCCCTTGCCGGAGCGAAAAGCCTCCCGCACCTTCTCCTCGTCGAGCCACAGCGTCGAGACGGCCTCGAACGCGCCGGCCATGAAGGCGGGGCTGTCCTCGTTGACGAAAACCTGCTCCTGCTCGGGGCTGAGGTAGAAACTGTCGCCGGCCTCGTCATATTCGACATAGCCGGCCGCCGCCTGCGCCGACAGCCATTCGCGGACCAGCCGCTCCTGCGTGCCGGTCTTTTTGGCAAGCTGCCCGGCGGTCATCTCGCCGCCCCCGCTCATGGCCGCGAACAAGCCGAGCCTGTCGCCCAGCAGCACCGCAGCTCCGGTGGTGATGGCGCCCAGATCGCCGATCATCTTTCCAAGCAGCGCCTCCAGTTTCTCCTGGTCAGCAACGTGACCGACACCTGGGAATTCTCGGCGAGCGCGGCCCGGCCAGCGCATCAGAGCCAATGTGCCAGCTCAAGAACGGCGTCTGCTCCAGTGCGCCGCCCGCCGTTTCTGAGGCTCCTGGACAGACCGTCGTACAACAAAGGAATTCATCCATTCGCATCGCGCTCGTTTTTTAGTAGGCTGTCGCGAGACAAGGTTGAGGATCCGGCATGACGGCAATCAACGATCGTCTTCTCGAAAGCAAGATGACCAAGGTGGAGCAGGCGCGAGCCTGGAGCCCACGCGTCATCTCGAAATTCGAGACGCTGATCAGGGATGCCGACGACCACTCGCTCTATCGGGTCAATCCGCGGAGCTTTGCGCGCGACCGCGCAATCGCCGAGCCCGAAGCAATCGACCTCTTCCTTCATGCCGCCCGCTGTGGCCTGTTCGACATGAGCTGGGATGTGCTCTGTCCGCAGTCCGGGATGGTGCTCGACAGTTTCGGCGCCCTGCGCACGCTGAAGACCCACTATGTCTGCGGCCTGTGCGACGTATCGGGCGACACCGACCTCGACGACTTCATCGAGGTCACCTTCTCGGTATCGCCGAAGTTACGGCGCCTGCCGTACCACGATCCCGAGACGCTGCCCGTCGAGGATTTCCACTGGAAGCTCCACTTCGGACATGACGGGCGGCTGCCGGGGCAAGGCGTTCGCTTTCTCGACGTTCTGCGCGGCTTCGTTCGGGGCATGACGTTTCTGCCGCCCGGCACCACCACGGTGCTCCGCGCCGACCTGGGACCGGGCGCTCTCGCGGGCGTCAACGTGCGGACGCAGGCCGCATTCGCCGTGCCAATATCAGGCGATCCGGCGTTGGCGCCGACACTTCTGAAGATCGATTATGACGGCAAACGCTTCTTGCCGGCGCTGCCAGCGGTGCCACCTGGTCCGATTGTCATCGAGGTCGCGAACAGGGGGCCAGCACGCGGTTCGTTGCTTGTCATCAACTGGCCGCCCGAGCTCGTCGCGCTGACTACCAAGCCGGCGCTCGATTTCGAACCTTATGTTTCCGGTGGAGCGCTGCTTGCGCGGCAAACCTTCCGCCAGCTCTTCCGGTCCGAACGTGTCGACGAGAAGGAGGGGCTCGGCATCCGGCAGATCACCTTCCTGTTCACGGACCTCAAGGGTTCGACCGCCATGTACGAGCGCCTGGGCGACCTCAACGCCTATGCTTTGGTCCGCGAGCATTTCGCTTTGGTCAACGCGGCGGTTCAGCAACATTCCGGAGCGGTGGTCAAGACGATCGGCGATGCCGTGATGGCCGCATTCTCGCAGCCGTCGGATGCGATTTCGGCCGCACTCCACATCTTTGAAGAAATCGATCGCTTCAACAGCGATCATCACGGGCCGGGGATCATCATCAAGATCGGCGCCCACTGTGGACCTTCGATCGCCGTGACGCTCAACGACAACCTCGACTATTTCGGCCAGACCGTGAATGTCGCCGCGCGCGTGCAGTCCCTGGCGGACGCCGGACAGGTCTGCATTTCCGAGGCGCTCCATTCCGCGCCCGGGGTTAGCGAAATGCTTGCGGGCCATCGTGTCGTGGCTTTCGATGCGCCTCTTCGAGGTGTGGAGGGTGATGCAACTGTCTATCGCATTATGCGGGGGTAGACACGATTGCGGAGAGTCGGCTGGAATAGGCCTCGCCGCGCAATGCTCGGCTATTCGAACGAATTTCTTTGCAACTCGTTAATCCGGCCATGCTGTAAATAAGCGACTTCTAATACATTCGACCCAAAACTGCTCAGCGGTTTTGGGATAACGACATGCGTAAAAACGGATGGGTCCGCGGGGGTACGCAATGACCAAGAATCTCGGCAATGCACTCTACACGCCGGCGAAGGAGCAGCAGAGCTCCATGCTGGGCAAGGTTGCGCCGGCACTGTTTCCGCTGGTCGTGGTGGCGCTTGGCTACATGATCGGCAGGCAGTTCTTCGGCATATAGGATTACAATTGCGGCGAAGACGGATCAGGCGCCGGTCTCGGCTTTCGCCTCTTCGGCCTGGGCCTCGCTACGTCTGACGCGCTCGCTGGCCAGGAGCACGACCGGACAGCCGACGGCGGCCAGCACCGCCGTGGCGGTGTCGCCGAAGAACAGCTCTTGGCCCGGCCGTTGCGTGACACCCATCACCACCATCGCGGCGCCCTTGGCCGCTTCCCTGGCGATGGCCCTGTCGGGCGTCGCGCGGGCGCGGATGGCGGTGTCGACCGTAACGCCGTAGCGATCGGCGAGATCGGCGACGTCCTTCAGCACGGCTTCCTCGCGGCGGTGCGAAACCGAGCTTGGCGGGCTGCCCTTGCGGGCCTGCGAGACATAGAGGACCTTGACGCGGGCTCGGTGCGGACGCGCCAAAGCGAGGGCGAAATCGGCGGCGCGCCGCGCGACTTCGGTGCCGTTGACCGGGACCAGAACCGTTGCGCCAGCGCGCAGCATCGGCATCTTGCCGGTGTCCTTGGCGCCGTTCAGCACCAGGCACAGCGGGCCGTCGAAACCGCTGGTGATGTCGTTCAGCGTGCCGCTGAAGGTGCCGTTGTCGGTCAGCGCGTTCTCCAGCCCGACCAGCAGGAGCCCGTAACCCTTGCGGGCTTCCGCGGCGATCGTCTCGGTGGTGGCTTCAAGCTCGGTGCGGGCTGTGAGATGCATCTTGTCGACGGGCGTGTCCTCGGCCTTGCTGACGGCCCTGGCGCTCCTGGCGGCACCCTTCTTGACCTGGTTCGAGGCCCGCTCCGGACCTCTCTCGCGGGCAGGGCCGGGCAGTTCCGCGCCCTCGAGATGAAGAAGCGTGGTCGGCATGCCGCTGCCGCCGCCGACCAGCCCGGCCAGATAGGCGGTGAACTTGCCGACCGGGCTGTCGTCGACCAAAAGCAGCAGCCGCTCCAGCTTGGAGACGAAGCTGCGTTCGTCGAGCAGTTCGCGGTCGACGCGCTGCTTCTCGGCATTGCCGACGGGCAGGCGGCCGAGCGCCCAGCGCAGCATGGGCGGCATGGCCAGCGTGGTGATGACGGCCATGGTGACGATCATCGTGAACAGATCGTGGGAGAGGATGTTCATCGACAGGCCGATGCTGGCGACGATGACCTCGGTCGAGCCGCGCGCGTTCATGGCGCTGCCGACGGCGGTCGCTTCCTTCAGCGACATGCCGGCGAACCGGCCGCCGACGAAGGCGCCCGAGAATTTACCGATGCTGGCGATCACCACCAGCGCCAATGTCAGCAATGCCAGCGTCGGGTCGGCAAGCACGGTGAGGTCGGCGGACAGGCCGGCCATGCCGAAGAAGACCGGCATGAAAAGCGCGGTGATGACGCCGCGCAGCTGACTCTCGATGTGGTCGGACAGGATCGGCGATTCCCCGACCAGGATGCCGGCGACGAAGGCGCCGAGTACCGTGTGGACGCCGATCAGGTTGGTGATCAGGGCCATCACGCCCATGATGATCAGGATGACGGTGATGACGGCATATTCGCTGCGGAAAGAATCATTGCTCCAGCGGATCAGCGTGAACACCAAACGGCGGCCGATGGTGAAGGAGAACACCATGAACAGCGCCACCTCGGCCACCGTGGCGATAAGCGGCAGCACCTGCAGGCTGCCGTTGGTGGCGATGCCGAAGGTGACGGCGATGATCAGCCAGCCGATCGTGTCCTCGATGATGGCCGAGGAGATGATGATCTGGCCGAGATTGCGGCGCATGAAGTTCATTTCGCGCACCACCATGGCGACGATCTTGACCGAGGAGATCGATAGCGCGGTGCCGAGGAACAGCCCGGCGACGACGCGCTGCGTCGGGTCGGGCAGCAGGGAGCCGGGCAGGAACTGCGCCAGCGCGAAGCCGCAGACGAAGGGCACGACGACGCCGGTGATCGAGATCGAGAAGCAGGCCGCACCCACCCGGCGCACCAGGCGCAAATCCGTCTCCATGCCGGTCAAGAGCAGGAGCAGCAGGATGCCGAGCTGCGAGACGGCGTCGATCATGCTTTTCTGGGCGGGGTCGCTGGAGAAGATCATGTGCTGGGCGCCAGGCCATATCAAGCCGAACAGCGATGGGCCGAGCAGGATGCCGCCGATCAACTGGCCCATGATCGCCGGCTGGCGGTAGCGCTGGAAGATTTCGCCGAGCCCGCGCCCGACCAGAAGCAGAAGGACGATTTCGGCGACGAACAGCCCCTCGGCCGAGCCGCCCATGCCCGAGGCATGGCCGGCGGGCTGCGCGGCGAGGGCGCGGCTTGCCGGAGCCAGGGCAAGGATGGCCAGGAGGACAGCGGCCACAACGCTGCGTGACGCCGTTGCCGGTTGACGGTTCATGGGCTCCCTCAAACGCCGCTGCGGACTGACCATCACAACGCGCGGCCGGCGTTTGCGTTGCAGCCGTTGTCGTCAGACGTGGACGTCGCCAAAGGAAAGTTCGCCGTCGTCGGCGGCCGAGAAAAGGACGATGGCGAACAGGCTGGCATAGAATGCCGCCACGACGATCACGATCGCTACACCGGGAATGGGGCCAAGGGCGGCGCTGTCGACCGCTTCGCGCAGCGAACCGACGAAGCCGGTCCGCACACCCACGGTTTGAAGGCTGGGCGTTGATATCTTCAGCACCCATGCCAGCAGCAGGATCAGGAACAGGTAGATGTAATTCCGGCGCAGGCGACGCGCCAGGGCTGCGCGATGAGACAGCAGGAACTTCGGCGCGCGCAGGCCTTCGCCAACGATAAGCAGCCAATCCGAGGCGAAATCGGGTTGTGGGGAGAAGATCTGCGCGAAATAGTGGCGTTCGAACTGACGCACGCGAGACCGGTAGAAGTCGAAAAACCGGTAGCGGCGTGCCTCGATCCACAGAAGCAGCAGGATCAGCAGCATGGCGAACAGCAGCACGCCATGATGCGCGCTGGCCGCCGACAGCGACACGGAAAGCATCGCCGCCACCACGGTGATCGCCCAGTTGGTCGTCCTGTCGAGCCGATCGCGCCATCCAGCCATGCGCGCGATCTCGGCGCGGTGGAAATGCGACAGCGTGTTCACGCGCTCCGTCGATGACAGGACGGGGCCCGCGGGTTTTGCCGACGCGTCGTTCATGGCATCCTCCGGCCAGGACTATAACCGTTTGCCGGCAACATCGTTCCCTGCCGCAAGCCGCCCCGCGAACGGATTGGCACGGCGAGCCGCCGATTGGCTTCGAGGCCGCGCGGCTGCCGTTCCAGGCTGGGATGGAGGCCGTCGATCTCGGATGCCGCTGGTGCGCGTGGCCACGGCTTTGGAATCGTCTCGCCGGGCGCCTTCGCCGACAGCCGCTGGCGACGATCACATTGCATTACCAGGTCTTGAACCCGCCGCAACGGACCCCAGATCGACCGTGCCGGCGCCAGATGGGGCCGGTGCGGACGCGCGCCAGCTTCGTGGGCGGCGTCGGGCGATGGTCTTGTGACCATCGAACTCGGGGCATCATGTGCCGGAGGCGGTGACGCCTCGCGAGGACCGCGACCGGGCAAAAGCGTTCCCAAAGGTGGAGCGGATCGGACCAAAAGCAGGGCGAAAACAGCGAGCGCAAATGGGGTCGGCAGCGATGCCTGCGTCTGACGGCGCATTGTCCCCCCGGAGCATGGCAGCCAGAGCATGCAAGCGTACCAGAAACAGGATCAAGAAAGGAGAAAGTGCAATGACCATTCGTGATCTCATGCCGTGGGGCCGCGATACCAGCCAGTCTCCGACCCTCTTTCGCGAAGACGACCGGGACCCGTTCATGGGCCTGCATCGCGAGATGAGCCGCCTGGTCGACGACATGTTCCGCGGCTTCAATTCGCGGCTTCCCTCCATGGGCAGGTTCTCTTCGGCCGGCACCGGTTGGCCCAGCATGGAAATCACCGAAACGGACAAGGAGGTCCGCGTGACAGCCGAGATACCCGGCATGGACGAGAAGGATATCGAGGTGCTGCTCGATGACGGCGTCCTGACGTTGCGGGGCGAAAAACACGCCGAAACCGACGACAAGGAGCGCCAGTTCTCCGAGCGGTTCTATGGCCGCTTCGAACGTCGCATCCCGATCGGCTTCGAAGTCGCAGAGGACAAGGTCGCGGCCGATTTCCGCAACGGCGTCCTGTCCGTGACCTTGCCGAAGTCCGAGAAGGCGCAGAGCAAGGCGAAGCGCATCCCCATCGGCGGCAAGAGCACCAAGCACTAGAGCAGACCCAGCCGGGCGGGCGCGACGCGCACGTCCGGCATCAGCCGGCGGATTTCGCCACCGGCCGCACGGCCCTCTTGAGAATCCCCCAGCCTTCGGCAACATGCCGGCAAGGCTGGGGAGCGCAAGGATGAGCAAGGCCATTTCCACCGCACCGCGAAAGTCCGTACCGCGCAAATCGCCGATGGCGCTGACCGAGGCGCTGGTGGCGCGCACCTTGCGCGTGGTCGAGGATGCCGGGCCGACACCGGGCATGGTCTATATGCGCGACGCCGATTATGCGCGGTTTCGCGACGAGATCCTGGCCAGCGCGCCACCGGGGCCGCTGAAGCTGTTCGCCTATGGCTCGCTGCTGTGGAAGCCGGCCGGCGAGGTGAGGGGTGGCGAACGGGCGGTGGCGAGAGGCTGGCACCGATCGTTCTGCTTCACCGTGCAGCGCTTTCGCGGCACGCTCGATCAACCTGGCCTGATGATGGCGCTCGACCGCGGCGGCCAGTGCCAAGGAATGGTGTTCGAGATCGCGGAGCCGATCGCCGCCAATCTGGAGGCGCTGTTACGACGCGAGATGACCATCCTGCCCGCCGTCAACGTGCCGCGCTGGCTGCAGGTCACCACCGATGGTGGGGCAGACCGGGCGCTCGGCTTCGTCGTCGATCCCGCCAATCCGCGCTACGCCGGCAAGCTCGACAAGCCTGCGGTCGCGGCGACGCTCGCCCGCGCCGTCGGGCACTGGGGGTCGGGCGCCGAATATCTGTTCGAGACGATCCGCCATCTCGATGCCTGCGGCATACGCGACCGCAATCTGTGGCTGTTGCAGGAACTGGTGGCCGAAGAGATCGGCCGCACGCACGGTGCCATCTAGCGACGGATCGCCTGCCTTGGCGAGAGATCAGCCGAAGCTTTCCAAAGTCGTCATCCCTGGGCGAAGCAGGAGCGAAGCTCCGTCGCGGAGACCCTGGGATCCATGCCGCGACCTTTGCCGTGGAGTGCAGCGGAGCAGAATTCTAGACCGTTGCAACGCTCTAAAATCGCGGCATGGATCCTAGGGTCTCCGCTGCGTCGCTGCGCTCCTTGCTACGCCCCAGGATGACGAAGCGATTGATGTTTCCGCCAATCCATGATGTCGCCTATCAGCAGGCGAAGTCCTGAGATGTCGCCATAGCGGCCCTCGACGATCGAGGTGCACAGCGTGGCGCACCTCTCCAGTCTACCCCTTGACGAACATATATCTCTGTGGTTATACATTAACCAATAGCCATCGGGTTATGGATTGCGAATGCAGGACGCTCACGACATGCTCTTCAGGACGCTCGCCGACCCGACCAGGCGGGCGATCTTCGAACGGCTGTGCCGCCAGGGCGAGCAGACAGTGGGGGCGCTGACGACGCAGTCCGGCGTCTCGCAGCCTGCGGTGTCGAAGCATCTCGGCGTGCTCAAGCAGGCCGGGCTGGTGCGCGATCGCCATGAAGGCCGCCAGACGCATTACAGCGCGCAGCTTGGGGCGCTGACGCCGCTGATGGACTGGACACGCGAGATGGCGGGGTTCTGGGAGAGCCGGTTCGACGACCTGGAAGATTTGCTCAAGAGGATGGACCAGTGAACGATAGTGTCACGGAAAACCGCACGGTCGTCGTCGAACGCCAGATTTCCCATCCGCCCGAAAAGCTCTGGCGCGCGCTGACGCAACCGCACCTGATCGAGGAGTGGCTTATGAAGAACGATTTCAATCCGGTCGTCGGCCATCGCTTCAACATCAGCGCCGATTGGGGCGGCGTGCTGGACTGCGAGGTGCTGGCGGTCGAGCCGAACAAGACGCTGTCCTACACCTGGAACTTCGCGCATCACGATCCGGCCTTCGATCTCAGGAGCGTGGTGACCTTCACGCTTACGCCGACACCAACCGGAACGCATCTGCGCATGGAGCAGTCCGGCTTCCGGCCCGATCAAAGGCGGGCCTATGGCGGCGCCAGAACCGGCTGGCCGCAGTTTCTCGAGAAGCTGGAACAACTGCTTGACCGGACGGACTGAGGTCCGCCGGCCGATTGAACGCCACACTGATTTCACCGGGCGGTCCACCGCCAGCAAGACCTATGGAGGATTACGATGAAGATCAAACTGACCAGCATCTACGTGGACGATCAGGAAAAGGCGCTTGCCTTCTACACCGGCGTGCTCGGCCTGACCAAGAAGGCCGATTTCAGCAACGGGCCGTTCCGCTGGCTGACGGTCGCCTCGCCAGACGAGCCCGAGGGCACCGAGCTGCAGCTGGCGCTCAACGACAACCCGGCGGCCAAGGCCTACCAGCAGGCGATGTTCCAGCAGGGCCAGCCCGCGGTGATGTTCTTCACCGACGACGTCAAGGGCGAGTGCGAGCGCATTGCGGCGCGCGGCGCCAGTTTCAAGATGCCGCCGACCGAGGTGACCGGCTCGACCATCGCCCAGCTCGATGACGGCTGCGGCAATCTCATCCAGATCACCCAGCTGGCGCGCTGGTAGCAGCGGCCGATTTCAGCATGTTTCCAAAGGAGGTCGTCTTGGACTGGAGCAAGTGGATCCGGCAAACGCATCGCTGGTTGTCGATCATCTTTACCGCAACCGTCGCCGCGAACTTCGCCACAATGGCCTTTGGGCAGCCGCCGGCCTGGGTGGTCTATTCGCCACTCCCGCCACTCTTTCTTTTGCTGTTCAGCGGCCTCTATATGTTCGTGCTGCCCTATGTTGCGAAGGGACGCGCCGCGCAGAGGGCCACCGGATAGGAGTGTGAGGGTATGGCGCAGTTGACCAAACCCCAGTCGACCAAACCCCAGTCGACCAAGCCCAAGTCGACCAATTCCGCCGACGAAGCTCAGCCGAAGCTGCTTTCCGTCGGCAATCCGCAGGTCGCCAAGGGCTATGGCGATGCTCCCGTGCAGGCCTATATCGCGGCCATGCCCGGCTGGAAGCGCGAGATGGGCCAACGTCTCGACGCGCTCGTCGAGCGCGCCGTGCCCGGCGTCCACAAGGCGGTCAAGTGGAACTCGCCGCTCTATGGCATCGAAGGCGAGGGCTGGTTCCTCGGCGTCCATTGCTTCACCAAATACATCAAGGTGGCTTTCTTCCGCGGCCAGTCGCTGGAGCCGGTGCCGCCGGGCCAATCCAAGAGCCGGGACACGCGCTACCTCAACATCCATGAGGACGACCCGTTCGACGAGGCCCAGTTCAGCGCCTGGGTGAAGCAGGCCAGCCAATTGCCTGGCGAACGGATGTAAGCATTCTACATATCAGGCGCAAAGGAGAAGCGGCATGACGACCACCGGATCGCAGGAGAGCAAATCCGCCTCCGAACTGATCGACGGCAGGATCAAGGAACTCGGCGACTGGCGCGGCGAGATGCTGGGGCGGCTGCGCGCCCTGATCCGGCAGACCGACCCGGACGTGGTCGAGACGTGGAAATGGCGCGGTGTTCCGGTGTGGGAACATGACGGCATGATCTGCACGGGCGAGACCTACAAGAGCGTCGTCAAGCTGACCTTCGCCAAGGGCGCGGCGCTGCCCGACCCCTCGCGGCTGTTCAACTCCAGCCTCGAAGGCAACACGCGGCGCGCCATCGACTTCCAGCAGGGCGAGGAGATCAACGAGGACGCTTTCAAGGCACTGGTGCGCGCCGCCATCGCCTTGAACAAGTCGAAAGCGCGGAAGTAGTTCTGCCGCGCCATGGGCCTGTCAAAGCGGTCCCGCCGGCGCTGCCCCTCACTGTCCTGCCGGACATCTCTCCCCGTAAAACGGGGAGAGAGGGGCTGGCCGCGATCTCGTCGCTCTTCTTGCAAAGCCAGTGATTGGCGAAAGCAGCAGCGAGGGGGCCCCTCTCCCCGTCCCTATACGGGGAGAGGATGCCGGCAGGCAGGTGAGGGGCAGCGCCGACAGCGGAGGATTGCCAACGACTCCGCAAATTATCGGACGTGCCGGACGGCAGCGGCCAATAGTGATCCGGCGTTTACGATCTGGGAAGCTTGATGGTGCTAGATATCGCCGGATGATGGCTGGCCGGATTGGCCGGCTCCGGATGGATTCGCCATGAACAGCCCGATGCGCATGCCGTGGGTGGACACGGCCAAAGGCCTCTCGATCATCCTCGTGGTGATGATGTACTCGGCCTACAACACCGGCGAGTACACGGGCGGCGTCGGCTTCCTCCACTATGTCATCGGCTTCGCGACGCCGTTTCGCATGCCGGAATTCTTCCTGATCTCCGGGCTTTTCCTGTCGCAGGTGATCGACCGGGCGTGGCGGCGCTATATCGATCGCCGCGTCGTCCACTATCTCTATTTCTACGTGCTGTGGGCGATCATCTCGATCGGGCTGAAGATCGGCATCTTCAGCCGGGATCCCGGCGGCATGCTGCACGACCTGGCAATGGCTGTCGTCCAGCCCTATGGCGTGCTGTGGTTCATCTACATGCTGGCGGTGTTCGGCCTGGTGGCGAAGCTGTTGCTGCAGTTTCGCGTGCCCGCCTGGATCGTCATCCCGATCGCTGCCACCCTGCAGATGTGGGCGCCCCATCCGGAGAGCTATGCGCTTGAACAATTCGCGGCCTATTTCGTGTTCTTCTACCTCGGCTTCGTGATGGCGCCCTTGGTGTTCCGGCTCGTCGAATGGACGCAAGCCCGCCCGGCGCTGGCCGTGGCCGGCTTGGTTCTGTGGGCGATCGTGAACGGCCTCTTCGTCTATTCACCGGGTTATGCCCTTCAGCCGGTCGGCATGCAGATGGGCCTGGCGGCGTGGCCGCCGTTGCACCTCACCCTGGCCGTCGCCGGCGCGGTGGCGCTTTGCGTGCTCGGCGGCTTCCTGTCCAAATTCCCGGCCATGGAATGGCTGCGGTGGCTCGGCGAACATTCGCTGGTCGTCTATGTCGCCTTCACCATCCCGATGTCGCTCTTCCGCGGCGCGGCGCTGGCAAGCGGCCTCCTGACCGACACAGGCATGCTCGGCCTGGCGGTGCTTCTGGTCTCGACCATCAGCCCGGTCGTTCTCTACTTCATCGTCAAACGCATCGGTTTCGGCATGTTCCTGTTCGAGCGGCCGGGCTGGGCGCATATCGACGGGAGCGCTCGGCAACCGGCACCGAGCGCAGTCGCGCCCAAACCGGCATTGTCCGCCGCCATCGCCCAATCGAGCCCGAAGTAGCCGAGCTCCAAACGGCCCGAAGCGTTGCGGCCGCCTCAGCCGTCCCGGAGTTAGAACTCAGTGAGGTCTCCGAGACCAATTCGCCGTCAGCGAAGTTTTAAGGGCTGTTGCGCCATGGTGGTGGCCCGCCAGGAGCTAAGCCATGTCCAATACGTCATACACTCCCAAAGGCCCGGCATCGCAGCCCGGCAGCCGGGGAGGGCGTGACAGTGCCGGCGAGCGCCGCCGCGATGCCGCCACCATCGCCAGCCTCAAGGCGGAAGTCGCGGCACAGGCCGCACTGATCGCCAGGCAGGAGGTTTCGCTGGCGCACAGCCGCAAGATTTTCGACCGCGCATCGGTCGCCGCGCGCCTCGGCGTGTGGGAGTGCAGCCTGCCCGGCGAACAATTGCACTGGACCGATGTGGTCTATGATCTGTTCGATTTGCCGCGCGGCGCCGCACTCGACCGGAGCGAGATCATCAAGTGCTATCCGGCGGAGTCACGCAAGGCACTGGACAGCCTGCGCAGCCGCGCGATTGTCGAGCGCAGCGGCTTCACCCTCGACGCCGAGATCACCACCTTCGCCGGCCGCAGCCGCTGGATCCGCATCACCGCGACGGTCGAGTGCGAGGACGGCGTGCCGGTGCGTATCTTCGGCATGAAGCAGGACATCACCGAGGAGAAGATATTGTCAGACCGGATGCGCTACCTCGCCGAATTCGATGCCATGACCGGGCTCGCCAATCGCGCCCGCTTCCAGGCGCGGCTCGCGCATGCCGACGAAGACCGTCCGCTCGGCGCGCTGCTTCTGATCGATCTCGACGGCTTCAAGGCCGTCAACGACACGTTCGGCCATGTCGTCGGCGATGAGTGCCTGAAGGCAGCCGCCGAACGGCTTGCCGGCGGCTGCGGCGAGGCGGACCTGGTGGCGCGTGTCGGCGGTGACGAATTCGCGGTGCTGCTTGGCCCGCATCTCGACCGGGGTGCCGTCTCCGGCATGGCGCGCCGCATCGTCGAGGCGATGGGCAGCCCGGTCGCGGTCCGCGGCCAGTCGCTGAGACTGGGCGCTTCGGTCGGCATCGCCTTCGCCGGAACGGACACGCCATCCGACCTGTTCGCACAAGCCGACACCGCGCTCTATGCGGCCAAGGCGGCTGGCCGCAACACATTCCGCATCTTCAAGGCGGAAGCCGGCGTGAATGGCCGCAGTGTCGCGGCGTGACGGTGGAGCCCGCCCGGAAAGTGAGAGCGGTTTTGCGCCCGGAATTGCGTAAAAACAGAGAGTTAGAGCTGTGAATTAGAGCTGCGGCCGACTCGCCGGGCCGCTGTTTCGCTGGCCAATTGTTCGCCTGGCAGACATTTCGCAATGTGCCGACAAAACAGGCCTTCGAGCTTAACTTTTCCGCAAACATTTATCCGTTAGGTCGATCGTCATGGCCTCGTGGCGGAGCGGCTACGCTGGAGACGGCAAATCTCTGAAGCCTCGGTTCAACATTCTCAGCGGAAATCATCGGCCGTCAGCACATACAGGCTTTTGCGGGTGCGGTCGTAGGCTTTCGACGCCACGTCCCGGATGGCGCTGCCCTCGGCGTCGAACGTGGCCAGGTAGCCCGCTTCGTTGGCCACGGTCGACGGCTTTATCTTAGACATCGCATCGGCGGCGACGGAAAAGGATATCTGGAACATGCCGTCATGGCCGACGAACCGGATGCGCTTGCCGGCTTCGTCATAGCTGCGGCTGCGATTGGGAAAGGTCAGGCTCATCTTGGCCTCCTGGGCTCTATGCTCCGACGCAATTCCGGGCGCTTCACACCCTTCTGGCAGTCCTCCTAGGCCTTTTTCACCGCCCGTTTCTTCTTCGGCGCCGGGTTCTCAGCTTCCGCTATCCGATCGGCCTCTTCCTTGGCCAGCCGCAACTGCCTCAGTCTTGCCGTCTTGATCTCCCTGGCGCGCGCCTCGGAGATGTATTCGGCGGTCGCCTTGCTACGCTCCGCCGTCTTCTTCTGCTTGTCGACAAAACGAGCTTCGGCTTTCGCCATTAGAGTCTGATTGCCATCAGCCATCGAACAAATCTCCTTCATGCAGAAATCGCGGAAACAAACTTGTCGGATAAATAGGCGCTCGGCCGATAAAATTCAAATTTTTGAAATATTTGGCGGTCCGCGGATCGCGGGAAAGCGGATGCCGAAATGATATTTTTAAATATTTCGTGCCGGTCGCAAATCATTTTGGCACGCCTGTCCATCAGTCCCGGCATGCCGGGCACCATGATTGCGAGGGCGGACTGCTCGCCTCATTGTATAGGGTAGGGGGCTATGCTAAGCCGGTCGGCATGACACACACGGTCCGGGAAAAGCAGAAGCTTCTGGCGCGCGTGCGCCGCATCAGGGGGCAGGTCGAAGCCATCGAGCGGGCTCTCGACAGTGAGGCCGGCTGCGAGGCGGTCATGCATCTCATCGCCGGCGCGCGCGGCGCAATGACCGGGCTGATGGGCGAGGTGATCGAGGATCATGTGCGCACGCACCTGGTCGATTCCGAGCGCCACCCCGGCGCGCTCAACAGCGAAGCGGTCGAGCAGTTGCTCGATGTCGTCCGCACCTACGTGAAATGAGTTCCGCCATGACCGAAGCCAACAGCGCAGCGGCTTTCCACAGCCATATGTTCCTGGGCGAGGAACACCGGAAGAGCGAAGGCAAGACCTGGGCGGTGATCTGGCTCTGCGCGGCCATGATGGTGGCCGAGATCGTCGGCGGCTTTCTGTTCGGCTCGATCGCCCTTGTCGCAGACGGGCTGCACATGAGCACGCATGCCGGTGCGCTGCTTCTGGCGGCGCTTGCTTATACCTATGCGCGCCGGCATGCCGGCGACCAGCGCTTCACCTTCGGCACCGGCAAGCTCGGCGACCTCGCCGGCTTCACCAGCGCCATCATCCTGGCCATGATCGCATTGCTGATCTGCTACGAATCCGTCATGCGCCTCCATACGCCCGTGCCGATCCATTTTGCCGAGGCCATCCCGGTCGCCTGCCTTGGCCTTGCCGTCAACATTGCCAGCGCATGGCTGCTCGGCGGCGGTCATGAACATGATCATGGGCGTGGCCACGGTCATGAGCACGCGACCGCGCACGGGCATGACGAGACGCATCGGATCGCCACGGCGGATGGCGAGGTCGTGCTGGAAGTGTTCGAGGAGGGCGTGCCGCCGCGCTTCCGGCTGCATTCTCAATCGGGCGTGGCGCTTGCTTCGTCGTCCGTCTCGATAGAAACGGTGCGGTCGGATGGTGCCCGGCAGAGCTTCGCCTTCAGGGATCGGGGCGATGGCCTGGAATCCATCGAGGCGATTCCCGAGCCGCATGCCTTCGAGGCCAATGTCAGGATCGGCGGACGAACCTATCCGGTCCTGTTCGAGGAACATGAGCATGCGCACGGCAAGGCCTCGCATGACAACAACATGCGCGCCGCCGTGGTCCATGTCATCGCCGACGCGGCGGTGTCCGTGCTGGTCATTATCGGCCTGATCCTGGCCCGCGCCTTCGGCTGGTTGTGGATGGATCCGGTTGCCGGCATTGTCGGCGCGGTGGTCATCGCCAACTGGGCGCTGGGGCTGATCCGGGATACCAGCGCCGTGCTGCTCGACATGAATCCCGACCGCGGCATGGCCGAAAGCCTGCGCCGGACCATCGAGAGCGAAGGCGACCAGCTTGCCGACCTGCATCTGTGGCGGCTCGGGCCGGGCCATCTCGGCGCCATCGTCTCGGTGGTAACGCGGACGCGCCGGCAACAGGATTACTATCGCAGCCGGCTGGCGCGGTTCCGGTCCTTGTCGCATCTGACAATCGAGGTCCGGAAGGCGGCGTAGGCTTTCAGGCCTTTCGCGAGGCGGTCAGCCGCACGGCGGCTCATCGGTCTGCCATCGTGCGCCCAGCGTCATATCGCGCGTCAGCGGCGGATTTCGCCGTCGGTCGGCACAGGTCTGGTTTTCAAAGTCATTTTGCGCCAGTATGTACACAGTTAAACACGAGGCTTTCACTATGACAGCTAGCACCACCATGACGATCCGCGTTACGCCGGAAATCAAGGAAAAACTCGGCCGGCTGGCGACGAACACCCGACGCAGCAAATCCTATCTCGCGGCCGAAGCCGTTTCCGCCTATGTCGAACGAGAACTTTCAATTGTCGACGGGATCAAACGCGGTATGGCTGATGTCGCGGCCGGTCGCGTGGTTCCCCATGATGAAGCGATGGCGGAGCTCCATGCCGTCATCGATGCTGCCAAGGGCAAGGGATGACTCGGCCCGTTCAATGGTCGCGCGAGGCACTGGACGACCTCAAGCAGCAACTTGCCTATATCGCCGCCGACAATCCGGTGGCCGCACGCCGTGTTGCGGATCTTATTCGCGGTGCCGGCACAGCCCTTGGAAAAATGCCGACCGGGCGGCCGGGGCGCGTGTCCGGCAGCTATGAGAAAGTCGTCACCGGCTTGCCATACATCATCGCTTATTCGCTCACCATGCAGGCGGGGCGGGAGTTCATTTCCATCGTTCGGGTAATCCACACGTCGCGCGACTGGCAGCCCGAAGAATGGCCGGAGTGAACCAGCACTGACATATAAGCGGCACAGTGCGATGACATCAACACAGATCGTGCGTGGCGCTATATGATCCGGTGCTCGTTTGGTGCAGAGTTGCGGAAATGGAACCGCTGATTTCCTACGGAGACAAGCCATGTTTGCGGCCAAGGCCATCGACACCTCGGACAAGCCGGCGTTCTACCGCGATCTGGCGGCGCAACTGAAGGGGCTGCTCGAGGGCGAGGAGGACTCGATCGCCAACGCCGCCAACACCGCGGCGCTGATCTTCCAGATGGTGCCCGACCTCAACTGGGCCGGCTTCTATTTCCTGGCCTCGGACGAGGAACTGGTGCTCGGCCCGTTCCAGGGCAAGCCGGCCTGTGTACGCATCGCCGTCGGCAGGGGCGTGTGCGGGACCGCGGTCGAGCTCGGCACCTCGATGCTGATCAAGGACGTGCACGATTTCCCCGGCCACATCGCCTGCGACGCCGACTCGCGCTCGGAACTGGTCGTGCTTCTGGAAGACAATGACGGCGTCTTCGGCGTGCTCGATCTCGACAGCCCGACGCCGGGCCGTTTCGACGGGGAAGACCAGGCCGGCATCGAAAAGCTCGCGGCGCTCTATGTCGCGGCGAGCTCGTTCGAGGATTGACGGCTGCTCAGACCAGCTTCACCAGCATCAGGCTGAAGCAGCCGATGAACAGGAAGGCCGAGAAGGCCAGCGCCAGCGGGCGCAGGCCGCGCGAGCGCAGTTGCGAAATGTCGGCCTGCAGGCCCATGGCGGCAAGACCCATGGCGAGCATGATGGTGGTGGCGAGCACCATTGCCTGCTTCAGCTCGACGGGTATGGCGACAAGGCTGTTCAGCGCCACGACGGCGACAAAGGCGGCGACGAACCATGGCATGGGCGGCCGCGCTGCCGACTGGTCGCCGCTGCTCCTTCGGCGCGCCATCAGGCCGAGCGCGACGACCATCGGCGCCAGCATGGCGACGCGTGTCAGCTTGGCGACGGTGGCGATCTCGCCGGACTGGGTGCCGTTCTGGAAGCCGGCGCCGATGACCTGCGCCACCTCGTGGATCGAGGCGCCGGCCCACAGGCCGAAAGCGTGCTGGTCGAGGCCAAGCAGCGGCGCCAGCAGCGGGAAGCCGAGCATGGCGACGGTGCCGAACAGCGTGATCGAAGCGACGGCATAGGTGACGTCCTCGTCGCGCGCATCGGTGACGATGTTGGTGGCCACGATCGCCGAGGCGCCGCAGATCGAGGTGCCGGCGGCAATCAGCTGCGCCAGCTTGGCGTCGACGCCGATCAGCCGGCCAAGCGTGATGGTGAAGAGGAAGGTCGCGCCAAGGGTCAGCGCGACGATGCCGACGCCGCTAGCGCCGATCGAGACGACCTGGCCGAGCGTCAGCTGGAAGCCGAGCAGCACGATGGCGAAGCGAAGCAGGCGCTTTTGCGAGAAGGCGATGCCGGCCTTGGCATGCGCCGGCGTGCCGAGCACGTTGGAATAGACCATGCCGGCGACGACGGCCAGGATCATCGGGCTGAACAGGGCAAAGCCGGAGACATTGCGCGCCGAGAAGGCGACGGCGGTGATCATCGCCACCAGCACGATGCCGGGGATGATGCAGTTCCACAGCGAATCGAGGCGCTTGCGCCCGGCCGCCAGATCGGCGGAAATCGTGCTTTTCGGAATATCGTTCGCGATGCGGGTCAGGGAAGACAATGCAATTCTCCAGGCGAGTGTGCCGGAGAAATGTCATTTCACGATCAATCTTTCCAACGAATTATTTTCGTTATAATGATCGATTTTTACGAACGATTGCGTAAACCCTTCTGACGCCAGCGCAGCCCTCATTGCCTTGCCGGGTGTTCGTCGTTCGAAAAGCAATCGGCTTTTTCGTCCGCTGCGCGGACCACTTCTCAACTCCCCGTATAGGGACGAAAGGGCAGTTTCGACTCGGCGCTTGTTCTTTAGCGTAGGCGATTGGCGAAATGATCGGCGACAGCGCCCCTCTGCCCGTCTCTGACCGCCGAAATCTACCACGACGCCGACAAGGCCCGCGAGCATTTGGAGGCCATTCATTGGCCGCATGGTCCGTTCTGCCCTCATTGCGGCAATGCCAATCCGGAGCGCATCACCAAGCTTGCGGGCAAGTCCACTCGTCCCGGCGTCTACAAGTGCAACGAATGCCGCCTGCCGTTCTCTGTCACCGTTGGCACTGTGTTTGAGCGCTCCAAGATCGGCCTGCACAAGTGGGTGCTGGCCTCGCATCTATATGCCTCATCCAAGAAAGGCATGTCCGCGCACCAACTGCACCGAATGCTTGGCGTCACCTACAAAACCGCTTGGTTCATAGCGCACCGCATTCGCGAAGCCATGAAGGAAGACGTTAAGTCATCTGGCCCGCTTGGCGGCGAAGGCAAAACCGTCGAAGCCGACGAAACCTACATCGGCAAGCGCGAGACGCCCCGCGTTTCAGAGCAGCGCAAGGGCCGCCCATTCACCAAGAAAGGCAAGGGCGGCGGTGCACACGAACGCATTGTTGTCGGTCTGGTCGAGCGCGGCGGCAAAGCCCGCATGTTCCACCTTAACGACGCCACCAAGGCGACCGTGCGTGACGTGCTGGTCCGCAACGTTGACCGCAACTCGACGCTCTACACCGACTCCTCGCGCCTCTGGTCGGCATCTATCAGCATTGCGGCGAAGCCCACTTGCACAGCTACCTTGCCGAGTTCGATTTTCGCTATAACCGCCGCACGGCGCTTAAAGTGTCAGATGCAGAACGTGCCGAAGATTTGCTTCGCATGGCCCGTGACAAGCGCCTTACCCATCGGCGGATTGGTGAAGCCGATCTCGCTTAAGCAAAAGGCGAAACGACTCTTGCGTCTGCAAAAAAAGAAGTAATATCCCGTCATTTTCAACAGGAGGGAATATGATGGCAGACAATAGGCTTACAATCGAACAGTCGATGGAGGAATCGAAGGTACAGGCCCTTCGTGAGATTGTCGCTGAGTTGCGCGCAATGAAGTTGGAGGTTCAGCAGCTTCGCGTACAGGTGACGAACGTGGCCGCAAATCAGGCGAGGAAGCTATAAAGTCCAGAAACAATTCGGCGCGGGAAACGGAAATCATCGGATCTTCCCCAATGAGTGCAAACCGCGCCGACATTTCCGGAGCGGCAAGATAGTCGCGCCTATTTCTTTGGCTTTTCGTCACCACTATCCGTATCCTTTTTCTCCAGCTTGGGCTCATGCGGCTTCGGCGGCGTCTTCAATAGGCGGCGCAAAATCTCGTCGCCCTTTCCTGGTCTTTGTCTTTTGGGGTTTCAGACATGGCAAAAGCGGACTTCTATGGACCCTTGCTAAAGGTTGAACGGGCCGACTATCACATCGGCCAACTCGAAATCATTTTCCGGCACTACGTCGGTAATAACGTGAAGCGTTTGCGGCCCGAGCGCAATCACAGAAGGCTGAAGGCGGGGCAATCCCCACGGCAAACCACGTTTCCCAAAAACACTCCCACAGTCCTTGGTGATGCGCTCCATAATCTGCGAGTTGCCCTTGATCACGCGTACCACATCGTCGCCGACGCCAACTCCGCCAACTTCAGCGAACACCGACGCTTCCCATTCGGCAAGGATAGGAAGTCTCTTGAAGGTTCCATCAACGGACAAAAAGAGAAGGGATTGACGCCAAGCGACGAGGTCATCGCGGTCATCTTGGATGAGATACAGCCTTACGAAGGAGGGAAGTTCGGACTGTACGGACTCCACAGGCTCGACATCACCGACAAACATATCGTCCTTATTCCCACCGTCTCTCGCATGGCTATAGAACGGCTTGAATTTGTCGATAGCTCCGGCGCGAAAACAGGGGGAGGCATCTACAATCTTAGCCTCACAGTTGAGCATTCCCAGAAGGCCGAATTTATTTCCTTCCAAGGCGGAACAGGGGCGGTACTTCAAGGCGATCCAAAGGCGGCCTTCAAGATAGTTTTCGACAAAGGACAGCCCTTTGAGGGTGAGAGCATCCTTGATACCGTCCGGTCGCTCAGGTCGGCGACGGTTGAAGCCGTCAATCTCCTCAAGAACGCTATCTGAATTTGGTGCCGGCCAGTCGGCGTAAATCATAGGAAAATTTTCCGGTACGTCAAGCATATAACTAGGAAAATTGTCCTTCGCTATCTTATTTCTGACATTACACTTATCAGGGCTTGGATGCGGCGGTCGCGTTTAATCCAGTCAGGAGTAAGTCGTTCCCATTTCTCCACTTGGTCGTGATTTTGTTTTACCTCCAGCAGAGCGGAAAGCGCGCCCTTCCAATCCCCTTTCGCTGCGAGAATCTTCGAAAGATATTCTAATTTTTCGACCCTTACAGAATTGGCGAAAGGACCTCCCTTACTATCACTAAGGGCTATAGAAACGCGCATCTGTGCTTCAGCTTCTTCTAGACGGCCCAGCTCAAATAGGCATTCGGCAAGGTCAGCCACGTGAAGACTATGCCCGCCAAAGTCCGGGAAGCCAGGTGCAGTTCCAATCGCGATTGCTTCGCGATAAAAGGAAACCGCTTGGTCCAATCGTCTGGCGCGCCTCAGCGCTCCCGCCAATCGCCACGCGCTGTTCGAAAGATAGAGATCGTCGCGTGACTCTTGCTTTCGGTCGTAGCCATAAATTGTCTCCGCCTGGATTACTGCTTGATCTGTCATTCCAAATTTCAGGAGCCAATTTAGCAGGCTCATATAAGCTGATCGAACTTGATCAATCTTCGACCCTGGTTGACGGACTTTCATCGGATGGTCGGCGACCACTCGCTCAATCTCTTTTTGGCGGTCAAAGCAAATACCTATTGCTTTATCGCTATCACCAAGAAGAAATCTTTCCTGGGCCATCCCAAGATTCATGGAGACGCTGCCTTCGGACAAAGGCCCTTCCAATACATCATAAATCTCGCGGGCTTGCTGAAATAGCCCTTCAGCTTCCTCATGATTCCCGAGTTTCGCCTCTATACCGGCAAGGGCGCGTGTGATTGTTGCCGTCTCGGGAGAGACTTGACCGTATGCCACAATCGACAGTGCAAGCGCTTCGTTCGCGCGGGGCTTCCAAAAAGCTTCGCCTCCTCCGTCCATGAGGGATTGCCCCATACCGGACGTCAAGGTCCGAACTCTCTCTTGTGCTTCGTCGCGATCCATATTTGACCTTCGCCTGGGTTAGTATGGGGGGCGAACATTCGCTGGACGTTAACTTCTAACGCGGCCTCCGATCCAGCCAGCATCTTGAATTACAAAATCACCTTCCCAGGAATCACCTCCGATTCAATGTTTCAATCAATGCCTGAACCGCTCTATACGGGGAGAGGATGCCGGCAGGCAGGTGAGGGGCGGTGCAAACGTCTCCAGAATAGCAATTCAACACGCGAAGCGACTGCCCCTGACCGCCGGTATGATTCATGGGCCTTTGCGTAGCGCCGCGATATCAAAGCTGCGCTTCGATGGCCGCCTTGTCGATGACCGACCAGACGTTTCTGATGCGGTCGTTCAGGAATTCATAGAAGACGTTCTCGCTGAAGGAGACCTTCTTGCCGTTGATGGGCAAGCCGAAGAAGGTTCCCTTCGGGGTGCAGTTGAACTGGAGGCGGCTGGCTATGAATGGCGGCTCGGAGATCATGAGCTGGACGTCGAAATAGAGGTCCGGAATGTCCCGGAAATCCCGCTCCAGCATCTCGCGATATCCGACAGCCCGACCCGGTCGCCGTTATAGTGCACCTCGTCGTGCACGAAGCGGTGCAGCCTTGGCCAGTCCTGGTTGTTGAGGCAGTCGATATAGCCTCGATAGAGGTCGGTCTCGGTCACGTCGATGGCTCCGGGGTTCGTCTCATCATACTCCGCCAGGAAGATAGAACGACCGCGGGTGCAGTCCAGATGGGCTGCGGCTAGCCCCTGTACCGCAGCGCGTCGACAAGCAGCGAGAAGGCCGGCGTCGCCTGGCGGCGGCTGGGGTAGTAGAGGTGGTAGCCGGGGAAGGGCGGGCACCAGTCGGCCAGCACCCGCACCAGCCGGCCGTCGGCCAGGTGCGCCGTCACCTCGTCGTCGGGCAGGTAGGCAAGGCCGAAACCGGCCAGCGCGGCATTCATGCGCAGCCCGGCCGTGTTGAAGATCAGCTGGCCCTCGACGCGCACCTTCAGCTCGCGTCCGGCCTTTTCGAACTCCCAGGCATAGAGTCCGCCATAGGTCGGTAGCCGCAGATTGATGCAATTGTGGGCGGTCAGGTGCTGCGGCGCGCGCGGCTTCGGCCGCTTGGCGAAATAGGCCGGCGATCCGACCACCGCCATGCGCATGTCGGGGCTTATGCGCACCGCGATCATGTCGTGCGCCACCTGTTCGCCCAGCCGCACGCCGGCGTCATAGCGCTTGGCGACGATGTCGGTCAGGCCGTAGTCGACGATGATCTCCACCTTGATGTCGGGATAGTCGGGCAGGAATTTTGCCAGTGCCGGCCACAGGATCGTGTCGGCGGAATGCTCGCCAGCGGTGATGCGGATGGTGCCGGCCGGCTTTTCCCGCAACGCGCTCAGGGCGGCGAGCTCCATCTCGATCTCGTCGAGCCTTGGGCCGATGGTGCGGGCCAGGCGTTCGCCGGCTTCGGTGGGCGAGACGCTGCGCGTGGTGCGGGTGAGAAGCCGCACGCCCAGCCGCTCCTCCAGCGCGCGCACCGTGTGGCTGAGCGCGGATTGCGAAACGCCGAGCTTGGCCGCCGCCCTGGTGAAGCTCCTTTCCCGCGCGACGGCGAGGAAAGCGGTCAGCTCGTTCATGTTATCGCGCGGCATTCATGAATCCTCCTCATAAGTACATGCCGTATATAGCAGCTAATCCGGGCCAATCGCACGCGCTAGATTAAGACCATCGCAACGGGCGGCCCGAAGCCGGCGGCCCGCGGACCCGGCGGCAATGTCCCGACCGGCATCGAGAAGGAATGAAATCATGGAAATCAAGCGAAGCGGCTCGCAAGCCTCGGCGAAAGGCCCGGCGGAGTATTTCACCGGATCGGTGCGCATCGATGCGCCCTTCCAGGGCAGCGATCCCGCCCGCGTCGGCGGCGCCACGGTCACCTTCGAGCCCGGCGCGCGCACCGCCTGGCATACGCATCCGCTCGGCCAGACGCTGATCGTCCTGTCCGGCGCCGGCCTGGTGCAGCGCGAAGGTGGGCCGATCGAGCAGATCCGCCCCGGCGACATCGTCTGGTTCGCGCCCGGCGAGAAGCACTGGCATGGCGCGGCGCCGGCCACGGCGATGAGCCACATCGCCATTGCCGAGGCGCTCGACGGCAAGGCCGTCGACTGGATGGAGCATGTCACCGACACGCAGTACGGGGCTTGACAGAAGCCATCGGCACCACGCCCGAACCCGACGATCCAACGAAGGAGACCATCATGACCTATGCACAGGCGGCTCCCAAAGGGCCGTTCTCCGACATCGCTCCGGCGCTCGGCAGATACACCGACGAAGTGCTGTTCGGCGATGTCTGGAAGCGCCCCGGCCTTTCGCCGCGCGACCGCAGCCTCGTCACAATTGCCTGCCTGATCTCGGGCTACCGGATCAACGAGATGCCGTTCCACATGAAGCGGGCGCTCGAGAACGGCCTGACCCGGGACGAGCTCATCGAAACCATCACCCATCTCGCCTTCTATGCCGGCTGGCCGCCGGCAAGCACCGCGATCGGCATAGCCCGCAAGGTTCTTGAGCAAGCCGAGGCCGAGAAAAAAGGACAGTGACAATGCAAAAACGCACACTTGGAAAGGGCGGCCTGGAAGTTTCGGCCATCGGGCTCGGCTGCATGGGCATGAGCCAGTCATACGGGCAGCCGATGGCGACGCCGGACGCCGTCCGTCTGATCCGCTCCGCGTTCGAGCGCGGCGTCACCTTTTTCGACACCGCGGAGGTCTATGGGCCGTTCAAGAACGAGGAGGTCGTCGGTGAGGCGCTTCAGCCAATCCGCGACCAGGTGGTGATCGCCACCAAATTCGGCATCGACATCGCCGCCACGGCCGGACACGAGGGCATGGACAGCCGGCCGCAGCATATTCGCGACGTCGTCGAGGCTTCGCTCAAGCGGCTGAGGACCGACCGCATCGATCTTCTCTATCAGCACCGTGTCGATCCGGTCGTGCCGATCGAAGAGGTGGCGGGCACGGTGAAGGACCTGATCGGCCAAGGCAAGGTGAAGCATTTCGGCCTCTCCGAGGCGGGCGTACGCACCATCCGTCGCGCCCATGCGGTGCAGCCGGTCGCCGCGCTTCAAAGCGAGTACTCGCTGTGGTGGCGCGAACCCGAGGAGGCGATCCTGCCTGTCCTCGAAGAACTGGGCATCGGCTTCGTGCCCTTCAGCCCCCTGGGCAAGGGGTTCCTGACCGGCGCCATCGACGCCAATACGAGGTTCGACAGCAGCGATTTCCGCAACACCGTCCCGCGGTTCGCGGAGGAGGCCAGGAAGGCAAATCAGGCACTGGTCGATGCTATCGCCGCGATCGCGGCGGAGAAGAAGGTGACCCCGGCACAGGTCGCGCTTGCCTGGTTGCTGGCGCAGAAACCGTGGATCGTTCCGATCCCCGGGACGACCAAGCTCAGTCGCCTCGAGGAGAACATCGGATCATCCGCTGTCGCGCTGACGGCGGGCGATCTCGCCAATATCGAAAGCGCGGTCTCGGCGATTGCCGTGCAGGGAGAGCGCTATTCCCCGCAACAGCAGGCGAGAATCGATCGCTGAAGCGCAACGCGGGTTACCCGCGGACTATCTCTTTCGCCCGGACGGCGGCATTCGCCATGAGCCGGTATTGACGTCCCGCGCTTCCTGCTCCAGCTTGGCGCCATGATTGCTTTCGCGTCCGCCAGCACCCGACGCCGCTCCCGCACAATGCGGAGCGGGGTGCTGACCATGCGACGACGAACACCGGCAGAATAAAGTCCGGTTCGTTCGTTTCCAGCCCCGCCACCTGAACAGGTCGGCGGGGTTTTTGATGTCTGGAGTGTTGAGATGACAAACAAGTCCATCCGGTTTCGGCCGGCCGAACCCGCTGACGCCGCCGCCATCCGCGACATCGTGCGGGCCGCCTATGCCAAATGGGTGCCGGTGATCGGCCGCGAGCCGCTGCCGATGCGCGCCGATTACGTCGAGGCTGTCCGCGAGCATCCGTTCGACCTCGCGGTGGAGGAGGATCGCATTGTCGGCATGATCGAAACCATGCTGGCCGACGACCACCTCTGGATCGAGAATGTCTGCGTTTGGCCGCAGGCACAGGGCAGGGGCATTGGCGGGCTGTTGCTGCAGCGGGCCGAGCAGAAGGCGCTCGAAGCGGACCGCCCCGAGCTTCGCCTGCTGACCAATGGCGCCTTCGAAGCCAATGTGTCGCTTTACAAGAGGCATGGCTATGCGATCGACCGCGAGGAGCCGTTCATGAACGGAACGACGGTCTATATGAGCAAGAGGCTGGCAGGCTGAAGCGGGCGGCCGTTCGTCCCGATTGCCTGGCTCAATGACTCTGGTTCAATGACTGGGCTCGCTGGCTCAACCAGTTCGGGGATTGCGTTTGACAGCGCCGTTTGCGCATCGTTATTGCAAGCCCCATATCACGGCCGGAACGGCCATGCGGCGCACCCAGGAGAAAACCATGTCACACAATCTGCAATTCTATATCGATGGCGCATGGGTCGATCCGGTAGTGCCCAGAACACTCGATGTCGTCGATCCGTCGAACGAGGACGTCTTCGCGCAGATATCGCTCGGCTCCAAAGCCGATGTCGACAAGGCGGTGGCCGCCGCCAGGCGTGCCTTCAACACGTACGGCTTCACCTCGGTGGAGGAGCGGCTGGATATCCTCAACCGCGTCATCGCGGTCTACAAGAAGCGCAGCAAGGACCTGGCGCTCGCCGTGTCGCGCGAGATGGGCGCGCCCCGCCAGATGGCGCTCGACAGCCAGGTCGGCGTCGGCCAGGCGCATCTGGAAAAGATGGCGGAGGTGCTGAAGAGCTTCCAGTTCCGCCACGTAAAGGGGTCGTCGCTCATCGTCAAGGAGCCGATCGGCGTCGTCGGCCTGATCACGCCGTGGAACTGGCCGCTGAACCAGATCACCTGCAAGGTCGGCCCGGCACTTGCCGCCGGCTGCACCATGGTGCTGAAGCCCTCGGAAATCGCGCCGCTCGACGCCATCATCTTCGCCGAGATCCTCGACGAAGCCGGCGTGCCGAAGGGCGTGTTCAACCTCGTCAATGGCGACGGCCCGGGCGTCGGCCAGGCGCTGTCCAGCCACCCCGACGTCGACATGATGTCGTTCACCGGTTCGACGCGGGCCGGCATCCTGGTGGCCAAGGCCGCCGCCGACACCGTCAAGCGCGTGCATCAGGAGCTTGGCGGCAAGTCGGCCAACATCCTGTTCCCCGATGTCGACCTCGCCAAGGCTGTCACCAAGGGCGTCGCCGGCTGCTTCGGCAATAGCGGCCAGTCCTGCAATGCGCCCACTCGCATGTTCGTGCCGCGCGACCGTCATGACGAGGCCACCGGCTATGCCAAGGCCGCCGCGGAGAAGTTCACCGTCGGTCCGGCCGACGGCGCCGACACCAAGCTCGGCCCGGTCGTCAGCCAGGTCCAGTTCGACAAGATCCAGGAGTTGATCCAGGCCGGCATCGACGAAGGCGCGACGCTGGTTGCGGGCGGCGTCGGCCGCCCGGCCGAACTCAACCGCGGCTACTTCGTCAGGCCGACCGTGTTCGCCGACGTCACCCACGACATGCGTATCGCGCGCGAGGAGATCTTCGGGCCGGTGCTGGCGATCCTGCCCTATGACACGGTGGAACAGGCGGTCGAGCAGGCCAACGACACCGTCTACGGGCTTGCCTCCTACATCCAGGCCAAGGACATCCAGAAGGCGCGCGACGTGGCCGCGCGTATGCGATCGGGCAATGTCTACATCAACTACCCGACCTGGGACGCCGGCCTGCCCTTCGGCGGCTACAAGCAGTCCGGCAACGGCCGCGAATACGCCGAATACGGCCTCGAGGATTTCCTCGAGATCAAGGGCATCGCGGGCTATGAGGCGGCTGAGTAGGCATCGAGTGCTCGTGCGGCGCTCGACTTGCCGCAAGTAGCCAATCGCCCGAGGCGGCGCTGCCCCTCATCGCCGTGCCGGCGTTCGTTGCTCGAAAAGCCAAGCAGTTGGCTTTTCGTCCGCTGCGCGGACCACGCCTCACCTCCCCGTATAGTGACGGGGAGAAGGGGCTTGCCGCGACGCTGGCGCCTCTTCCTGCAACGCTGGCGATTGGCGAAATCATCCGGCCTAGCGCCCTTCTCCCCGTTGCTATACGGGGAGAAGATGCCGGCAGGCAGATGAGGGGCGGCGCCAACCTTGGGTGATTGACGGCTTCCAAAATTGCCATCATTTCCGAAGAGTTGCTCCCGATGCTTTGGGGACCACTCCTTGCCAATTGGCAGATGTATGCTATATATCTGCCAATCGGGAGCAGGAAAATGCAACTTCAGTCCATCGTCACCACACCGGCCACGGTCGGCAGCGCCATTTCGGATGAAGAGGCGGGCGCCTTGGCGCGCACCACGGTCAACCTGTTCAAGGCGTGGAACTTGACCGACCTCGAAGCTTGTATCCTGCTTGGCGGCATGTCGGCGCGGACCTGGGCGCGGTGGAAGGAGGGCGGCATCGGCAGGATCGACCGCGACCTGCGCACCCGCATGGCGCATCTGATGGGCATCCACAAGGGCCTGCGCTATCTCTTCACCGAGCCTGCGCGCGGCTATGCCTGGATCCGCAAGCCAAACGCCACTTTCGGCGGGCAGTCGGCGCTCGACCTGATGCTGCGCGGCGAAATCTCCGATCTTGCCGCGATGCGCGAATGGCTCGACGCGGAGCGTGGTGCATGGTGAGTGGGCTCGCGGTCCGGCGCCGCGTCCACTGGCCCCAGACTTTTCGGATCATCCGCTCCATCCATCCGCCGATCGACCTCTTCGAGGACATTGCCGACCCGCGCGACTGGGAGGCGCTGGCCGCGGTCGAGGAGAAGACCAATCCGCGCATAAGGCTCGAGATCGGCGATCTCGGCAAGGTGGCGGCGGCAAGGCGGGTTTCCGGGCCCGGCGCCAGCTTCGTCATGGCGCCCTTCGTGCATTGTTCCACCCTGCGGCCCGGACGGTTTTCCGATGGCAGCTATGGCATCTACTATGCCGGCGACAGCGAGGATGTGGCGCTGGCCGAGACCATCCACCACCATCAGAACTTCATGCGCGCCACCAATGAGGATCCGGGCTGGACGGCTGACTTTCGCGTGCTCGTCGGCAGCGTCGACCGCGACCTCGATGACGTCAACGCGGTGCCCGGCGTGCTCGACTCCGACGACTACACCGTCTCGCAGGCGGAAGGGCGGGCGCTGCGGGCAGCGGGCAGCGACGGGCTGGTGTGGAACAGCGTGCGCATGCCGGACGGGCAATGCATCGGCATCTTCTGGCCCGACGTCATCACCGTGCCGGTGCAGGGCCGGCACTATAGCTACCATTGGGACGGCGGGCACGTGGATTTCGTGCGCCAGCACGATACCGGCAAAGTGCTGGCGGTGACATGATGGGCTACGGCGCCGCACAAGCATGGTTGCCGATCCCGGCTGATCCGATCGAGCGGGGAGACAGTCTGGTCGGCGACTGGAAAGTCAGCCGCACAATGATCGATTACCTGACCGGCGCGACCTACCGGTTCACCGGCGAGGTCATCGTGACGCAAGACGCCTTCATCGAGCACGGCACCATGCGGGTGGGCTCGCAGGAAATGCCTGCAAGCCGACGCTACCGGCTCGAGCCGGGCGAGGGGGTGACGCGCATCCTGCACGCCGATGGCCGCGACTTCATTGAACTGGAGGCGAAAGCGGCGCAAACCGTCCGGCATCTGTGTGGCGCCGACCTTTATGTCGGGCGCTTCTTCTTTCGCGGCGCGGGTCAATGGGCCGAGGCGTGGCGCGTCAAAGGTGCGCACAAGAACTATGCGAGTCTTGGGCGCTTTCGGCGCATCCACGATGCGGTTCGGGCATCATACAGTTCGTGAGGCCGGCGCGTGCGAAAGTCGCGAAGCCGTCCTCACCCTGGCGCGATCGGCATCCGCCATTCCGGATCAGCGCACCACCAGCACCGGGATCTCGGTGTAGGAGAGCACTTCCGCCGTCTGGCTGCCCAGAAGCAGCCTGCCCAGTCCGCGGCGGCCATGCGAGGCCATGACGATCAGGTCGCAGCCCAGGGCCTGCGACAGTTCCAGGATCGCTTCGGCGGGCCTTTTATCCTCGACATGGACAACCTCGGCGGAGACGCCGGCCGCATCGGCTGAAGCCTTGCACTTGTCGAGAACCTCCTTGCCGTATTTGCGCGCTTCCTCCTGGAAGACCGCCAATTCATCGCCCGCCGCATAGCCGGCCATGGCGCCGCCCCAGGCGAAGATCGGGAATTGTTCCGAGACGGTGACGAAGGTGACGGTGGCGCCGACGCCCTTGGCCAGCGTGAGGCCGTGGGCGACGCCCTTGCCGGCCAGTGCCGATCCGTCGGTGGCGATGAGCAGATGTTTGTACATGATGATCTGACCTGTTGTGCAAGGGCCGATGCCCCTGGGGTGGCGGGAGCCCGAAAAGGACTGATCCTGATATAGGCGCGCCGCTGAGGCCCTTACAGGGCCAGCGCGATGCGGATCAGGGCCAGGCGAGGGCATCCCGAAGCGCGTGGACATCAACTCCACGACCTTACGGATCGGTAAGGCGACGGCGATACGCCGGTAAGGTCGGCCCCGCAAGATGGCGGTCACGGGACTGTGGGTTGCCAGGGAACTCGCCGCATGTCCATCGTGGACATCCAACCGGACCGACGAGACCGAGCATGACCGCCGACCGCCGCAAGGCCTTCCGAACCCTTGGGGCCATTGCCTTAGGCTTTCTGATCCTGAGTATGGGAAGCGGGCCGGCAGTGGTTTCCGCCCTGGCGGCGGGCGCCGCCATTCCCGTTGTCGCCGATGTGGCGCGCCGGACCGATGTTCCGGTGTTCCTCCTTGGACTAGGCTCCGTCGCGCCGCTGCGCACGGTGACCGTGACCAGCCGGATCGACGGCCAGCTGGTCAAGCTCGACTTCACCGATGGTCAGGATGTGCATGCCGGCGACCTGCTTGCCGAGATCGACCCGGAGCCCCTGCAGGCGGCGCTCGGGCAGGCGCAGGCCACCAAGACGCGGGACGACGTGTCGCTGGCCAATGCCAGGCTCGACCTCGCCCGGGCGCAGACCCTGACCACCAAGGGCGTCGGCTCCACACAGGTGCTGGACACGGCAAAGGCGACCGTGGCGCAGCTCGAGGCGACCGACAAGGTCGACCAGGCCGCCATCGACATCGCGCAGATCCAGCTCGGCTTCACCCAAATACGCTCGCCGCTGGATGGACGGGTTGGCATCCACATGGTCGACGCTGGCAACATCGTCCGTGCCAGCGATACGGGCGGCATCGTCCGCATCAGCCAGATCCACCCGATCGCGGTGGATTTCTCGCTTCCGTCCGACGCCCTTCCGCGCATCCAGGCCGTGATGAAGGCAGGCAACGCCGCCGTGGTCGCGCAGGACAATGGCGGCCAGCAACTGGCCTCCGGCCGGCTGAGCGTTGTCGACAACCAGATCAACGGCGCCACCGCGACGATCAGGATACGCGCCGTCTTCGACAATGCCGACGACCGGCTGTGGCCGGGACAATTCGTCAATGTCCGCGTCCAGGCGGATCTGCGGCGCGGGGTGGTCACCGTCCCGGTGACGGCGATTGTGCGCGGTCCCGAGGGGACGTATGTTTTCGTCGTCGGCAAGGACAGGCACATCGTCAAACGGCCTGTGACGGTAGCGTATTCGAATGCCGAGCTGGCAGTTGTCGGGAAGGACGTCCAGCCCGGCGATACCGTCGTCACTGACGGCCAATACCGCATCCAGGAGGGAGATGTGGTCGACGTCACCGGCCCGGCCCAGGCGGCGAACTAGCTCCATGAACATATCCGCGCCCTTCGTCATCCGGCCGATCGCCACCACGCTGCTGGCCATCGGGGTGACGCTGGTGGGTCTCGTCGCCTATTTCCTGCTGCCGATCGCCGGCGTGCCGCAGGTCGACATCCCGACGCTGCAGATATCTGCCCACCTGCCGGGCTCCAGCGCCGAGACGATGGCGACGACGGTCGCGGCACCGCTGGAGCGGCAGCTCGGGCTGATTTCGGGCGTGACGTCCATCAGTTCGAGCAGTTCGCTCGGCCGTACCTCGATCCAGGTCGAATTCGACCTCGACCGCACCCTCGACGGCGCCGCGCAGGATGTGCAGACCGCGATCAGCGCGGCCAGCGGCGATCTGCCGAAGGACCTCCCCAGCCCGCCGACCTATGAGAAGGCCAATCCGGCCGACGCCCAGCTGATGTCGATCGCCGTCACCTCCGCCGATCTGCCGATCGACAAGGTCGACGACTATGTCGAGAACTACCTGGCGCTGCAGCTGTCGCGGGTCACCGGCGTCGGCCTCGTCGACTTCCATGGCGAGCAGAAATCGGCGGTGCGCATCCAGGTCAACCCGTCGGCGGCGGCCGCGCTCGGGCTCAGCCTGGAGGACATCCGGTCGGCGATAGCGACAGCCAGCGTCAACGCGCCCAAGGGCACCCTGGATGGGCCTCGGCAGTCGCTGACGCTGGCCGCCACCGACCAGCTGTCCACCGCGGCGGCCTTCAACTCGGTGATCGTCGCCTATCGCAACGGCGCACCGGTCCGGGTCAGCGATATCGGCACGGCCATAGACGGCGTCGAGGATATCAGGCAGGCGGCGTGGCTCGGCAGCCAGCGCGCCGTCATCATCGACGTCCACAAGCAGCCCGGCTTCAACATCAACCAGACGGTGCAACTGATCAAGAACGTGCTGCCGGAGCTTCAGCGCACGCTGCCGCCCTCGGTCAAGATGCAGATCCTGGGCGACCGCACCCAGACAATCCGGGCTTCGGTCTCCGAGGTGCAGTTCACCATGGCGATCAGCATCGGCCTCGTCGTGCTGGTCATCTTCCTGTTCCTGCGGCATGTGCGCGCCACGCTCATTCCCAGCATCACCATTCCTGTGTCGCTGCTGTGCACCTGCGCGGCGATGTATCTGCTCGGCTACACGATCGACAACGTCTCGCTGATGGCGCTGACCATTGCGGTCGGCTTCATCATCGACGACGCCATCGTCATGGTGGAGAACATCATCCGCCACATCGAGAATGGCGAAGCGCCGCTACAGGCGGCGCTGGGCGGATCGCGCGAAATCGGCTTCACCATCATCTCGATGACGCTGTCGCTGGTCGCCGTCTTCATCCCGCTGCTTCTGATGGGTGGGCTGATCGGCCGGCTGTTCCGCGAATTCGCGGTCGCCGTCAGCATCGCCATCATGATGTCGGGCCTGATTTCGCTGACGCTGACGCCGATGATGTGCGGCCGGCTCTTGAAACCGATCGACCGCGATGCCCGCGAGAACATCGCGTCGCGGGCCCTTGAAGCAGCCTTCAATGGCATGCTGTACGTCTATGAGGTCGGCTTGCGCTGGGTGCTGCGCCACAAGCCGGTGATGTTGCTGTTCATGGCGGCGACGCTCGGCGCCACCTTCTATCTCTACCAAATCATCCCGAAGGGTTTCTTCCCGCAGCAGGACAATGGCACCATTTCCGGTTCTTCCGAGGCAGCCCAGGACATCTCCTACGACGCCATGGTGCGGCGCCAGCACGAACTGGCCAAGGTGGTGACCGCCGATCCCGATGTGCAGACCGTCTATTACTGGGTCGGCGCCAACCCGACCGTGAACAGCGGCCGGCTGATGATTGACCTCAAGCCGCTGAGCGAACGTCATGCGACGGCGACGCAGGTGATCAACCGTCTGCGCAAGGCGGCGGCCAAGGTGGAAGGCATCGCCCTGTTCGGCCAAGCCCGGCAGGACGTGCAGATCGGCGCACGGGTCAGCAAGACGCAGTACCAGTACACGCTGCAGGATCCCGATGTGAACGAGCTGTTCAAATGGGCGCCGATCATGCTGTCCAAGCTGCAGACCCTGCCCGAGTTGCAGGACGTGACAGGGGATTTGCAGGCGAGCGCGCCCAGGATGACGCTCAAGATCGACCGCGATCTGATCGGCCAGCTCGGCATCACCCCGCAGGCCGTGGACGACACGCTGTATGACGCTTTCGGCCAGCGCCAGGTGGCGACGATCTTCACCCAGCTCGACCAGCACCATGTGGTGATGGAGCTGCAGCCGCGCTTCCAGGAGGATGCGTCGGCGCTGGCGCGCCTGTTCGTGCGCTCCAGCACCAGCGGGCAGATGGTGCCGTTGTCGGCGCTGGCGCATTACGAGACGTCGGTGTCGCCGCTGACGATCAACCACCAGGATCAGTTCCCGGCGGTGACGCTGTCATTCAACCTGGCGGCCGGCCATTCGCTCGGCGACGCCATTTCAGCCATCCAGAAGCTCGAACGATCGATGATCCTGCCGCCGACGCTGACGACGCGCTACCAGGGCTCGGCCAAGGTGTTCCAGTCGTCGCTGGCCAACCAGCCCTATCTGATCCTGGCGGCGATCATCGCCGTCTATATCGTGCTCGGTATTCTCTATGAGAGCTTCGTGCACCCGCTCACCATCCTGTCGACGCTGCCGTCGGCGGGCGTTGGCGCCTTCCTGGCGCTGATGGCGCTCGGCTATGATTTTTCGCTGATCGCCCTGATCGGGGTCATCCTGCTCGTCGGCATCGTCAAGAAGAACGCGATCATGATGATCGACTTCGCGCTCGAGGGCGAGCGACGGCGGAACCTGTCGGCGGAAGATGCCATCTACGAGGCCTGCGTGCTGCGCTTCCGGCCGATCATGATGACGACGATGGCGGCGCTGCTTGGCGGCCTGCCACTGGCGCTGGGCAGCGGCGCCGGCTCCGAACTTCGCCGGCCGCTGGGCATCGCCATTGTCGGCGGCTTGCTGCTGTCGCAGTTCCTGACGCTCTACACCACGCCCGTCATCTACATCTATCTCAGCCGGTTCAGCCGTCTCAGGTGGTTCTGGCGCCGCAAGGCCGATCCCGAAATCGTCGTGCCCGCCGCCGGGCCGGCGCTGGCGGCGGGCCCACGGGCGGAGATTCGGCAGATGCCGCCTCGACCGAAGCCGCACGAGCGGGCGGCGAAGCGGCGCTGAAGCGGGTGTCGTTGCTGCCGGGACTTTCCCCGTGCCGTGCGGACCGCTACAGCTTGGCCCGACACAACGAAAGGCCGAGCGGATGAGCAGCGCACTACCCCAAATCCACGTGGTCCGGCATGGCGAGACGGCGTGGAGCCTTTCGGGGCAGCACACCGGCCGCACCGACATGCCGCTGACGCCGGCCGGCGAGGCGGCCGCGCGGGGCGTGGCGGAGCGGCTGAAAGGCCTGACGTTTTCGGCCGTATGGTCGAGCCCCTCGCAGCGCGCCTACAACACCAGCGTGCTTGCCGGCTTTGGGGAGCGGAGCGTCAAGATGGACGATCTGCAGGAGTGGGATTACGGCGCCTATGAAGGGCGCACGACCAAGGATATCCTGGCCGAGCGGCCCGGCTGGAACGTCTTTCGCGACGGTTGCCCGCAGGGCGAGACGGCGGCCGATGTCGGCGCCCGTGCCGACAGGATCGTCGACCGCCTGCGCAAGGCCAATGCCGACATACTGATCTTTTCCAGCGCGCATTTCCTGCGCGTGCTCGCCGCCCGCTGGCTCGGCCTGCCGCCCGAAGGCGGAGCGCTGTTCGTGCTCGACACGGCCAGCATCAGCGTGCTCGGCTACGAGCACGACCTCGGCGAGCCGGTCGTGCGCAAGTGGAACCTGAAGTAGGGCGCTCTATTTGTCGAACTTCCGGATCGCCTCGGCGGTCACGGGCGTGAAGAAATTCACCAGATTGCCGTCGGGATCGCGAAACAGCAACGAGCGGTTGCCCCAGGGCATGGTGGTCGGCTCCTGCACGGTCGTGGCCTTGATGACGTCCGACAGGCGGGCGAACTCGGCATCGACGTCGGCGACGCGGAATTCGATGATGGCGGTGTGGTTGTCGGCGGGGCGGGCGATGTCGCCGCCGAACAGCATCAAGGTGCGCGTGCTGCCGATCGCCAGCGTGCAGGCCGGCGTCGCCAGTTCGGCGAAGTCTTCGGTGTACACCGTCACCGGCATGCCGGTGATCTCGCCGTAGAAGCGCACGAGGCGCTGAACATCCGAGGTGATGATGCGGACAGAGACGAAATTCATCGCTTTGGCTCCTTGATCGCTGAAGCCGCGACCGGCTTCCCGATCGACCTATAGGCCAGGCCTCCTGACAGCTTTCCGTCAGGAGACGGCCCGGCTGTCATTCATTCGCCTGTTTGCCAAAGCCAGGATTGGGGCAATAGACTGGAAGGCCCATCGCCGATCGCTTGGGCGCAACGTCAACAACAGCCTGGAAGGAATGGATGATGACGACACTGTTCGTGAGACATGCCGTGTCCGATTACAAGGCATGGCGCAAGGTCTATGACGCGTTCGCCCCGGTTCAGAAGGCCAGCGGCGTAAAGGCTGAGAGCGTCTACCAGGCGGCGGACAATCCCAACGACGTCACCGTGACCCATGACTTCGCCAGTGCCGCCGACGCGCGCGCCTTCATCGAAAATCCAAAATTGAAAGAAGCGATGGCGAGCGCCGGCGTGGTCGGCGCGCCCACCATGTGGATCACCAACAAGGCCTGATTTGGTCAGGAGCGGTTCATTGTTTCATGGAAACGCCGAATCGCTCCATTCCCTTGTTTTAACGCAATTCCAGCCTGGCGGGGGAGGCTTGTTCACCACCCACCAGCACCAATTCCTCCTGCGTCAAATGCCGCGCGGTGCCCTTGGCGAGGTCGCCCAGCGGCAGCCGGCCGATGGCGATGCGGATGAGGCGCTTGACCTCGATGCCGTGCGCTGAAAGCAGGCGGCGGATGTGTCGGGTTTTGCCTTCGTCGAGCACGATTTCCAGCCAGGCGGTGCGGCCGCCGCTGCGCAAAAGCGCGATCGAGCTCGCCGTCAGGGTCTCGCCATCGACGGTCACCCCTACGCGCAGCGCGTCCAGCATCGCCTCGTTCGGCACCATGCCGACCTGCACATGATAGGTCTTGGGCAGATGCGAAGCCGGGTCCATCAGCCGGTTGGCGAAGCGGGTGTCGTTGGTCATCAGGAGCAGGCCCTCGCTCGCCTTGTCGAGGCGGCCGACCGGCGAGACGAAGGGCAGGTCGAGCCCTTCGAGGCAGGCATAGACGGTGCCGCGCTGCTGCGGGTCGTCGCGGGTGGTGACCAGTCCGCGCGGCTTGTTGAGCATCAGGTAGACCTTGCGCTCGGCGACGACCTCTTCGCCGTCGACGCTGATCTTGTCGTGGTTCATGTCCACGCGCTGCTCGGGATCGCGCACCACCTTGCCGTCGACACGCACGCGGCCCTCGGCAATCAGCACCTGCGCCTGCGTGCGCGAGCACAGGCCGAGCTTTGAGAGCGCGCGGTTCAGGCTGACGCCTGGCGGGGCGGGTCGCCCGCCGCTGTTTGGTGTTCCTGGTCGTGGCATGCCGATCGCCGGTGTTGGTGGGCCGACTGATGGCATGAGCGGCGAGGCGTGTGCAAGACATGGCGTCGCCTTCTCCCGGCAAGGGAGAAGGCGGGTCGCGTTGCCTCAGGCGGCTGCCTTCTCGTTCGCGATGCCGTTCAGCACAGCAAGCGCGTCGGCCGGCAGGTCGAGGTCCGCGGCCGCCAGGTTTTCCCCGAGATGGCCGACCGAGGAGGTGCCGGGGATGAGCAGGATGTTGGGCGCGCGGCGCAAGAGCCAGGCGAGCGCCACCTGCATTGGAGTTGCGCCGAGTTTGCGGGCGACATTGGCCAGCGTGTCCGACTGCAGCGGCGTGAAACCGCCGAGCGGGAAGAACGGCACATAGGCGATGCCGTCGGCACCAAGAGCATCGATCAGCGCGTCGTCATTGCGGTGCGCGATGTTGTAGAGGTTCTGCACGCAGACGACCGGGACGATGCGGCGCGCCTCCTCGACCTGGGCGAGGGTGACGTTGCTCAGCCCGATATGCTTGACCAGGCCCTGCCGCTGCAGTTCAGCCAGAACCGTCACTTCCTTCGCTATCGAACCTTCGGATGGTTCATGCAGGCCGTCATGGCGGCGGAAGTTGACGACCTCGATCACATCGAGGCCGAGATTACGCATGTTATCGTGCACCGCCTGCCTGAGCTCGTCCGGCGCGAAGGCCGGAAGCCACGCGCCCTTGTCGTCGCGCCGGGCGCCGACCTTGGTGACGATGGTGAGGTTGGCGGGGTAGGGGTGCAGCGCCTCGCGGATGATCTGGTTGGTGACGTGCGGGCCGTAGAAATCGCTGGTGTCGATGTGGTCGACGCCGCTGGCGATAGCCTCGCGCAGCACGGCGATCGCCGCGTCGCGGTCCTTCGGCGGGCCGAACACGCCGGGTCCGGCCAGTTGCATGGCGCCGTAGCCCAGTCGCTTCACGGTGCGGTCGCCGAGTTTGTAAGTTCCGGCCTTGCTGATGTCGGTCATGGTCTCATCTCCTTTTGGATCGGCCCAATATAGACTTCGAGCATCTGCACGATAATATGGTGCAATCGGTACACCCTGTGCGGAAGAGCGAACAATGGCGGCGGATCTCGGTGACCTCCAGGCGTTCATGGCGGTGGCGCGCGCCGGCGGCTTTCGCGAAGCGGCCCGGGTGAGCGGCGTCAGTGCCTCCAGCCTCAGCGAGACGGTGCGGCGGCTGGAGAGCGGGCTCGGCGTGCGGCTCCTCAACCGCACCACGCGCAGCGTCGCGCCCACCGAGGCCGGCGCGCGGCTGCTCGAACGGCTCGGCCCGGCACTCGGCGAGGTCGAGGCGGCGCTCGACGTGGTCAACGGCTTTCGCGGCCGTGCGGCCGGCACGCTGCGGCTCAACGTGCCGGTCGTCGCCGCGAAACTGGTACTGCCGCGCCTGTTGCCGCCCTTCCTCGCCGCCTATCCCGACATTCGGCTGGAAGTGACCGCCGAGGACAGTTTCGTCGACATACTGGCGAGCGGCTGCGATGCCGGCATCCGCTATGACGAGCGGCTGGAGCAGGACATGATTGCCGTGCCGATCGGCCCGCGCCGGCAGCGTTTCGCCACCGCCGCCGCGCCAGCCTATCTCGACCGGCACGGCCGGCCCGGCCATCCGCGCGACCTGCTCGATCACGCCTGCCTGCGCGGCCGCTTCGCCAGTGGCGTGACGCCGCCCTGGGAGTTCGAGCGCGACGGCGAGGTGGTGAGCGTCGACCCGACCGGCCCGCTGCTGGTCAGCACCGGCACCGCGATGACGCTCGCGCTCGAGGTGGCGGTCGCCGGCGGCGGCATCGTCTCGCTGTTCGAGGACTGGCTGCGTCCCTATTTCGACGACGGCAGGCTGGAACCGGTGCTGGAGCCCTGGTGGCAGGAGTTTTCAGGCCCGTTCCTCTACTATCCCGGCCGCCGCCTCATCCCGGCGCCCCTGCGTGCCTTCATCGATTTCGTCGGCACGATGCGGTGGGGGTGAGTGCAACGGACATGCCGCCGCATGCTTGTCTCTTCCGCCGGAGGTCAAATACCCGATGTAACACTTTGTTGTCATTGAGGGTCTATCGAGGAGGCGATACGGCGAAAGCCCGGTAAGAGGAAAGGCGCGCGATGGGTTCGCCCTGGTCCGAATTGCTGGCCAATCTCGCGGTCGTTGCGATGTTCGTTTCGGTCTGGATCCACACGCATGTGTGGCTGGACCGCAGGCCGGCCATGGCGAAGGCGGTGGCCTTCGGCCTGCTGATGGGCGCCGGTGCCATCATCCTGATGCTGACCCCCATGCAGTTGCAGCCGGGTGTCCTGGTCGACCTCAGGACGACGATGATCGGGCTTGCCGGCTTCTTCGGCGGTCCTGTCGCCGGCATCGTCGCCGGGATCATGGCCGGCGCCTTCCGGACTTTCGAGGGCGGCATCGGTGCCTTTGCCGGCGCGGTCGGGATCGCGGCCACCATGCTGATCGGCATTGCCGGCAACCTTGCCCTCAGGGGGCGCCCGCCCGCCATGGCCGATATCATGATCCTTGGCGCGGCGGCCGCGGCCGGATCGCTGCTTGGCCTCTCCGTCCTGCCGCGAGCCGTCCTGCAGACCGTTCTGCCGGAGGTGGCGCTGCCTTCCACCCTGCTCATCTTCGTCTCCGTGGCGATGTCGGGGCTTGCGCTTCACCAGGAGCGGCGTCGTCTCGAAGCGTTGCAGTCCAGGCGCATCTTCAAGGCCGTGGTGGAGACCTTGCCCGACTGCCTCAACGTCAAGGACCTCGACGGGCGGTTCATCATCGCCAATCCGGCAACGGCCGAGCTGATGCATGCGCCTGATGCCAGGGCGCTGATCGGCAAGACGGATTTCGACTTCTATCCGCGCGAAACGGCGCAGGAATTCCGCGAGGACGAGCTTGCCGTCCTGGCGTCCGGCGTCTCCTCCACCATCGAACAGCGCCTGCACCACGCGGACGGGACCGACGGCTGGCTGGCGACCCTGAAGGCGCCGTTTCGCGACAAGACCGGGGCGGTCGTCGGGCTGATCACGCACAACCGTGACATCACCATACGCAAGCAGCTGGAGACCGAGCTGGCGGAAAGCCAGGCGAGGCTCGGAGACGCGCTGACGCACATGGCCGATGGCCTGGTGATGTTCGACCCCGACGGCATGCTGGTGCTGTGCAACGCCCGGTACCGCGCCATGTTTCCGAAGACGGCCGACATCAGGGTGCCTGGTGCCGACTACCGCGATATCTTGCGCGCCTCGGCGGCGCGCGGCGAAGGGATCACGCCGCCGGAGGCGGTCGAGGACTGGATCGCCGACGTGATGGCCTCGCAGATGCTTGCCAGCCACCGCCAGGTGCGGCTCGCCGACGGGCGCTGGCTGGATGTGCGGACCCGGCCGACCGGGGACGGCGGAAGCCTCAGCGTGTTTTCCGACATCACCGAGGCCAAGCAAGTCGAGGCTGAATTGCTGAAGGCCAACGAGAAGCTGAATCTGCTGGCGCATCGCGACGGGCTGACCGAACTCTTGACGCGGCGGGCCTTCAACGACGCGCTGTCGCGCGAGTTCGCCCGCTGCCGGCGCAACATGAAACCGCTCAGCCTGCTCATCATCGACGTCGACTGGTTCAAGCGGTTCAACGATCATTACGGCCATCCGGCGGGTGACGAATGCCTGCGCGCCGTCAGCCGCTGCATCGAGGCGACGGCCCGCCGGCCGGTCGACGCGGCAGCCCGCTATGGCGGCGAGGAGTTCGCGCTCATCCTGCCTGAAACCGACGCGAGAGGCGCCTTCGTCATTGCCGAAAGCCTCAGGAGCAAGGTGCGCGACCTCGCGCTCGCCCATGCCGGCAGCGAAAAGGGCATCGTCACCGTCAGCATCGGCGTCGGTACCTTCGAGGGCGGCGCGGTGATCGAGATCGCCGATCTCATCAGGCGCGCCGACGAGGCGCTGTACGGGGCCAAGGCCGCGGGACGGGACCGCGTGCATGGCTGGCGCCCGCATCTCAGCGAGCCACGCTCGACCGGTTCCGCGCGCAAGCCGTGAGGCTGTCACAGGCTTGTCATGGTCCGCTGCGATTAATCCATAAATCTGGATAAATGGATTGATGGACAAGACAGCGGCATTGCTGGCGCTCGCCGCGCTCGGCCAGGAAACTAGGCTGGAGGTGTTCCGGCTGTTGGTTCGCGCCGGGCCCGAGGGGACGCCGGCAGGCGAGATCGCCACGCGGCTGGGCGCGGTGCAGAACACCATGTCGGCGCATTTGAAGGTCCTCGGTCAAGCCGGGCTGGTGCATGCCGAACGCGAGGGGCGCAGCATTCGCTACACCGCCGACATGACCGGGTTTCGCGACCTCCTGGCCTATCTGATGGAGGATTGCTGCAACGGCCAGCCGGAGCTTTGCCAGCCGATCATCCAGGCCGTGACCTGCAAATGTTGAGGTGGGAGCCATGACCGACCTTCGACGCCGTCTCGCGGCCGAGGCGCTGGGCACCGCCATGCTGGTTGCCACGGTGGTCGGCTCGGGCATCATGGCCAGTCGGCTGACCGGTGACGCCGCGCTTTCGCTGCTTGGCAACACGATGCCAAGCGGCGCCATGCTGGTGGTGCTTATCGCAACGCTGGGGCCGGTCTCCGGCGCCCATTTCAACCCGGCGGTCACGCTGGTGTTTGCGCTGCGGCGCGAAATCGACTGGTTCGCGGCGCTGGCTTACGTCGCCGTGCAGGTCCTCGGCGGCCTCGTCGGCACACTGGTGGCGCATGCCATGTTCGAACTGCCATTGCTGGAGATTTCGGCAACGGTGCGAAGCGGACATGGGCAGTGGCTGGCCGAACTGGTCGCGACCTTCGGCCTGGTCTTCACCGTCCTTGCCGGTCTACGCTTTCGGGACAACGCCATCCCCTGGCTGGTCGGGCTCTACATCACCGCTGCCTACTGGTTCACGGCCTCGACCTCGTTCGCCAATCCGGCGGTGGCCATCGCCCGCGCCTTCTCGAGCACGTTTGCCGGAATCCGGCCATCCGATGTCCCGGCCTTCATAGCCGCGGAATTGGCAGGTGCGCTGCTTGCGCTGTCGCTGGCAGGCTGGCTGCTGGCCGACCCCAGGACCCCTATCCCGATGAAAGCCGCGCCATGACAATCACGATCTATCACAACCCCGACTGCGGAACCTCGCGCAATACGCTGGCGATCATCCGCCAGTCCGGCGAGGAGCCGCAGGTGATCGAGTATCTGAAGACGCCGCCGTCGCGCGACAGGCTTATCGAACTGATCGAGGCGATGGCGATGACGCCACGCGAGTTGTTGCGCGAGAAGGGCACGCCCTATGCCGAACTCGGCCTCGGCGATCCCAAGTGGAGCGACGACGAGATCCTCGATTTCATGCTGGCGCACCCAATCCTGATCAACCGGCCGATCGTGGTCAGCCCGCTCGGCGTCGTCCTGGCCCGGCCGTCCGAGGCGGTGCTCGATTTCCTGCCCAACCCCGACATCGGCCCGTTCACCAAGGAGGACGGCGAGATCGTCGTTGACGCCGGCGGCAAGCGGGTTGTCTGAGTCCCTATTTCGGCCGGTCTCGGAACTTGCGCCAGTCGATGCCATCGGCAATGGCGGCATTGCCTTTGGCGGCTTGCCGGTCGACACTGCTCCGCAGCACAATTCAAAAGCTTCCGCCCGATGACTGGAATGTTTCCCGCCACCTCCATGCCTGACCGAGATTGGTGGGAGGTGCTTTGGCCAGAGCCGTCGGGTCTTTTGCTGTCGTTAGGTATCGAGCCCGGCATGACGGCACTGGATCTGTGCTGCGGCGATGGCTATTTCACCGCTCCGCTTGCGAAAATCGTCGGTGGGCGCGTCTATGCGCTCGACCTCGACCCGGAAATGATCGTGGCGGCCAAGGCCGAAGTGAAGCAGCGCGGCGTTTCGGTCCTGAAATGGATTGTTGCGGATGCCGGCGAAGTTGCGGAACTTTTGCCTGAAAAAATCGATTTTGTGCTGATGGCCAATACCTTCCACGGCGTGTCCGATCAGCCGGCCCTTATCAAAGTCGTGGCCCGTGTGCTCAAGCCGCGCGGTCTGTTTGCGCTCGTCAATTGGCATCAGCGGCCGCGACAGCAGACGACCGTGCTTGGCAAGCCGCGCGGCCCCGGGACAGAGATGCGCATGTCACCCGAAGCTGTGGTGGCGGTTTTGGAGGCCAATGGTTTCCAGCTTTTGCGAATGGTTGATCTACCGCCGTATCACTACGGGGCAGTGTTCGAACACAGGGAATGATACGAAATCTCCCCGCCCAGTGCGAGGTGGGCGCCTGTTCCAAGACTCCGGATTGTGTGCTCGATCACGCCCATAGTATGCCCACCCACCAAAGAAACACGGCGAACGTCGCGGCGAATACAGCGAGGGTATAAATGGCAAGGAGCAGCAGGACGGGGAAAAAATCGCTGTCGAAGACTGCCACGATTGGGTGGATTTTTTTGTGATCCCCCTGAGAGTCCCCGATGTCGTTGCGCGTTAAGTCATTTTCGACCGCCGAGGCTCCGGTATTTTGATTTGAAACTTTTTCTGCCGTGCTCAAAATTCTTTTGGCGATGTCTTCGCTCTTCGCGGGACCTTCGGATAGGCGATCCCGCCTGGCCGCTTTGGTGAACAGTTGAACGCCACGCATGCTCATGGCTACTAAGCTTCTTGCGTGATTTATGTTCCTTCAAATGTCAGCTTCGCATGCATTTCGTGCGGTGGCGCTTGATCCGTCGGTGATCCTGCTGATGCCGCATTTCGGCATTGGCATCCTCGGATGCGGATTGGATTGGCGGTGCTCGATTCCTTCCAATCCGGACATCGGCCCGTTCACCAAAGAGGATGGTGACGCCGGCAAGCGGCTCGTCTGAACTTTATTTCCGGTATTATGGCGCAAACGCCACAGGAGCCGGAACGGGCTAAGCCCACATGCTGGCGGGGTGCCGGCATGAGCGTTCTTTCAAATAGGACTTGGCAAAAGCTCTGCCGGCTTGCCGGCATTGCATCAGGTCTTTTGATTGTATGCGGGAGTTGGGTCGGGGAGGAATCTGCCGCCAGTGATTTCATCACGCCGCCAACAAAACCGGGCTTCATGTCGGGTCTGCATGAAATCAAGGTAAACCAAAGAGCAGTAGAACCAGAGCTTTGCCTCTTCTGCCAAAATTATTTCTCTCGTGACAGACGGATGCTCGAATGCACATTCGCTGATGTGCACTACCGCCGGTACCTTCCTGTCGGGCTTAATTATAGTCCCGGCAAGAAATTCTTTCCTGAACGCATAGATTGGCGGCATGGGAAGATCGGCACCCGCTGCCCATCCGCAAGCCAATTCCAACGGGAAGGCTTGTGTCCTTCCGAGGTTGAACAACATGAGGCGGTTATTGGTGCACCATGGGTTTCTTGTCCCATCAGCATTGAGGGAAGACCCGTAACCGAAACCTTCCACATTTATGGCAAAAATCGGCAGTTCGACCCCAATCGCCGCCTTGGCGCTCAATTCGGCGGCGATAGCCAAGCGCCGGTTTATTTCGCCGCCTTTTCTAGTTTCCCACCAGAGAAGAAAACGCCCAGAATCCCCGTGAAGGCAGTCAAGACAAAGGTATAGAGCGCGATCGGGTCGCTTATCGTCCGCTGCCAAAGGGTTTCGCCACCTTCATTTTCGCGGTTTTTAGTAGCGTCTTCGGCGGCGGCTTGTTGCTGAATTGGTGGATGGGTTGGCTGAGATGATTCAAGCCACCATGGATCGGGTTGCGCGACGCCACATAGCGTCAAGGAAAATGCCATCGCGATTACCCTGCCGTCTATCATGTATTACCTTCCGCCTTATCTGGAAGCTCGGCGCTGTTGCCGTAGTTGTGATAGCGGGCCTTTTCGCGTCCAATGACACTTCTGGTAACTGGCGGCGGTTCTTTCAATTCGAGGCCTTTGAGCCTCCCGTCCGTCGAATATCGGTGGCAAAACCTAGTAAAACAGGGATCGCCATAACCGTTGTCGTACTTGGCGATTCCAAAGACATAGACGTTGTAGTGCTCAACGGCGAGATCGCTTATCGGAAGGGTGTCCTCACTCCCCTGCAACATGTCTCCTCCGGGGTTAACAACCCTATCCGAGTAGGTGCTACGGTCTTCCGACGCGTCGAACTCCCTCGTTCGGCAGGACGGGTCTTCCTCGGGTTGAGCGGACCTTTTCATTTTGACTATTAGCGTCACTTTGCGGGCTGGCAACCGACCAACGTTGCGCAACCGCACTTGGCCGATCACAGCCATCCTGCCGATCAATTGATTGATGCCGTCTGGCTCGACCGTAACGTAGGCGCGGAGTTCTTTTTTGGCGGTATCTTCCGTAACCTTGATGGAAGCCTGCATATCGATGGATTGCTGCTTGGCGTTCGCCTCAATCAAGCGCATCTGCTCTTCGCCGGCCACTCCCAAGTCGTGGGTCGATTTCCAGAGTGTGGCGGTGAAAGCTGCGATGGCCAACGTGGCGAGGGCGGTAATAAACCCATCGTTGTGGTCAACAATTTCTCTGAGCTTAATGAGGACGAAAAAGAGAAGGTTATAGGAAGTGCAGTCTTCATTCTGCTGATTTGCTGCTTTTTCGCATATCTGGCCCGTAAGACCTGACTGCCAGGTCGCCAAAAGCAGCAGCGTGCTCACAACGGCAAGCACAGCAATTATTCTCAGCGGTGTAGGCTTCTGCATCCCCAGCGATCCCCCGACCTGAAGAAACTAGATATCTTCTAGTTTGACACCTTCACTGCCAGTGGCCGCAAGGGCCGCGAGAAAGAAATGCGCGGAAACGGTTGCGCGGGCAAGCTTGTTGGGATGCTTGCCTTTGTCTCATTAAAGCCGTGTTCTTTGAGCCGTTCCGCCAGCTTGTCATATGTCAGGTCAGCGCGCTTTAGCTCAACCTTCAGGTGGCGAGCGGCCCGTTCCGCCCATTCTTTTTCACACTTTTCCTGGAATTGCTTTGGTCCGGGAAGGATTGCGGGGCATGGCTGGCAAGACCACGGAAGCGCCGGATTACTCGGTGCCGGCCCTGGAAAAGGCGTTCGACATCATCGAACTCCTGGCCGACCAGAAGGACGGCCTAAACCAGGGCCAGATTTCCGAGGCGATCGGCCGCTCGATCCACCAGATATACCGCGTGCTGCAGGCGCTGGAGCGGCGCGGCTATATCTTCCGCGACCGCCCGGCCGGGCCCTATTTCCTGTCGCCGCGCATGTTCGAGCTGGCGCACCGGCACGAGCCGCTGCGCGGCCTCGTCCAGGCGGCGCTGCCTTCGATGCGGCGGCTGTCCGACGCAATCCAGCAATCCTGCAATCTCGGCGTCCACAATGCCGGAAGGGTGCTGATCCTGGCGCAGGTGGAAAGCCCGGCGGCGTTCGGTTTTCGCGTCCGCGTCGGCGCCGAGTTTCCGCTGTTCACCACCGCGACCGGACGCACGCCGATGGCGTTCCAGCCGCGGGACAGAGTCAATCAATGGCTGCAAGCCGCTGGTACGGTTGATGAAAAGGCCGATGTTCTGAAGGCGCTCGCCCGCATCCGAGCCGCCGGCCATGAAGAGATGGCTGACGGGCTGCAGCCGGGCGTCATCGATCTTGCCTTTCCGGTCATCGGGCCGTTCGGCCACTCGGTCGCGGCACTCACCGTACCCTATGTGGCGACCACCTACAGCGTGCTCGACCTTGCCACCGTGCGCCGCCACGCCGCGCAGGCGGCCGAGGAGATCAGGCTGGTCCTGGCGCCGGAGCCATCGCAATGACCGGAGGTAACGGGTCAGTTTGAATCTAAGCCGGGTGAGTCGGCCAGAATAGCCAGAGCAACGCCGCTGCCGCGACTATCCAGACCGCGATCATGAATATCAGGCCGGCCTTGCTTACCGGCTTGGCGCGTCGGGTCGCTTCATCCCGGAATTCCCGCATCAGATCAACCGGCACCAGCTTGACCGCCAGCATGATCCCCAGCGGCACAATGATGAGGTCGTCCAGATAGCCGATGATCGGAATGAAGTCGGGGATCAGGTCAATGGGGCTCAGCGCGTAGGCTGCGACCGCACCGGCAACCGCCTTGGCATGCCAGGGTACCCGTGGGTCGCGGGCGGCAAGCCAGAGGGCGACGACATCACGCCTGATGGCTTTGGCCCATTGTCTGGTCGCATTCAAAATCCTCAAACCAGCGCTCGCTTCTTGCAAGGGCCGCGCGCGGCCGGTGGCTGTAGTGGCTATCGCCAGGTAATACGCAGAGAAGCACGAATTCGCACAAGATGTATTGCCCCACTATCGATGCGGACGGCCGATCGTGGTCGGATGACCGGCGGGCGCCTCTATCGGCTTGCCACCTTGTGCCGCCGAACGAGGCGGTACTCATGCCAGATCAGCCAGATGACGATGAGATCGAACAGGGTGAGCACGATCAGCCCCGCCGAATGGGTATAGCTGAAGCGGTAGAGCTGGTAGACGATGAACAACAGCAAGGCGACAAGCGAGGCCGGATAGGCCCATAGCTTGCCTCTCAGCAGGCCCACTACCAGGGCAAGCTTGATGAGGCCGTGGCTGAGCAGGTAGAACGCGTAGAAATGCTGCGTGCCGACGGAGAAATGGCTCGCCGCGTGCATCAGATGGCTGGCGATGAAATCGTTCGGGTCCTCGGTCAGCTCTTCCTGTGTCAGCCTGTTCACCAGCGACACGATCGTGCTGGTGCTGACAAAAGCGAGCAGCAGGCCGCCGACGCATTCGACCAGCGCATGTGCGCCCTTCAGCAGCAGGCTGACCTCGAAAATCCGGTGGACACGCTGCTCGTTCATGCGGTCTCCTGTCCCCTTGCGTGGCGCTTCGACGTTCAATCAGCCGGGCGTCATGGCGCCGGGTGATCGTCAGGCTTCTGCGGCTTCGGCCGCCGGGCGAGGTCGCGGATACGGTCGGCGACCGCACCGTCCAGCGGGTTGTAGACGATCATGCTCAGGTCCGGCCGGCCGTCGACCGCGAAAGCCGAGTATTCCAATTCGATGTCGCCGAGTTCCGGGTGCTTCAGGCGCTTTGTCCCGTCGCCGTGGCTGAGCACGTCGTTTTCCCGCCACAGGGCGGCGAATTCGGGGCTGACGCTGCAGAGTTCGTCGACCAACTGGGTGACCTCGGACACCGCGCCGGCGCGTGCCGCGTCGGCCCGGAACGCGCCCACCACGAAACGGGCGAGGTTTTCCCAATCGTGCTGCTTGGCGCGGATAGTGGGACTGCGGAACATGAAGCGCAGGATGTTGCGCTGGCCGGCGGGCAGGGCGCCGTAGTCGGTCAGCACCACTTCGGCGGCGCGGTTCCAGGCAACGACATCCCAGGTGGCGGTCTTGACGAGAGCGGGGCTGGCATCGAGCGTGTCGAGCAGGCGCTGGAGGCGAGGGCTGACGCCGTCGGCCCCGATGTAACGGACCTCCGGCGGGCGCCCCAGCCCGAGCATGAAAAGATGTTCGCGTTCCGCCTCGGTCAGCATCAACCCCTTGGCGATGCGGTTCAGCACATCGGCCGAGGGCGCGCCGCCGCGGCCCTGTTCCAGCCATGTATACCAGGTCGGGCTTATGTTGGCGCGCTGCGCGACCTCTTCGCGGCGCAGCCCCGGCGTGCGCCTGCGCCCGGAGAAGCCGAACGATGCCGGATCGAGCCGGGTGCGGCGGTCTTTCAGGAAGGCTGCGAGCGAACCGGCGGAATGGATGGGCATGACCGAGCCTGTTAGCAACTATACCATGATAAGGTCACTACTTTAATGGAATAATAGATCGGGGATACTGCGCCTGCAACTGTGCAGGAGATTTTGCATGCGTATCTTTCTCACCGGCGCGACCGGCTTCATAGGTTCGGCGCTTGTTCCCGAACTCATCCAGGCGGGCCATCAGGTGATTGGCGTGACCCGCTCCGACGCCGGCGCCGAGGCGCTCGTCGCGGCAGGCGCGGAGGTCCATCGCGGAACCCTCGAGGATCCCGACGGCCTGCGCGACGGCGCGGCGAAGGCGGAAGCGGTGATCCACACGGCGTTCGACCATGATTTTTCGCGATTTGTCGAGAATTGCGAAAAGGACAGGCGCGTCATCGCAGCCCTTGGCGCGGCATTCGCCGGCTCCGACCGGCCGCTGGTGATCACATCCGGCGTCGGTATGGGCAGTCCCGGACATGGCGAACTGGCGGTCGAGGACGTCTTCAATCCCAGCCACGGCAATCCGCGCATCGCCTCGGAACTCGCCGGCAACGCCTTGCTGGAGGCCGGCATCAACGTGTCCGTGGTGCGCCTGCCGCAGGTCCACGATACGGTCAAGCAGGGGTTGATCACGCCGCTGATCGAGATCGCACGCCAGAAAGGCGTCTCGGCCTATGTCGGCGAAGGCCGCAACCGCTTCTCCGCGGGCCATGTTCTCGACGCGGCGCGCCTTTTCCGGCTCGCCGTGGAAAAGCGGCAGGCCGGCGCCCGCTATCACGCCGTCGGCGAGGAAGGCGTCGAGGTGCGCGCCATCGCCGAGGCGCTTGGCCGGGGCCTCAACGTGCCGGTCTTTTCGATCGCGCCTGAACAGGCGGCGGAGCATTTCGGCTGGATGGCGATGTTTGCCCCCATGGACCTGCCGGCCTCCAGCGCGCTGACCCAGGCACGGCTCGGCTGGCATCCGACCGGGCCGACGCTGATCGCCGATCTCGACGCGATGCGATACTGACGCTCTTATAAATCCGCTTCAGCCGGAGGTGACGGCGTAGCGCAAATGGACGAGACCGTGCGCGAGGGCTTTGCAGTCGGTGAGGGACAACTGGACCTTGCCGGCGAGGCCGCTCCCGCCGAACTCGACAAAACCCTGGTTTGCCACCCGCGCATCGAGCGCGGGGGCAACGAGAAGGCTGAGTTCATCGACGAGGCCCGCCGCGAAGAAGGAGCCGTTGATGCCGGCGCCGCCTTCGAGCAACAGCCGGCGGATGCCGAATTCACGCCCGAGCACGTCGGTCATGGCGGCGAGATCGATGTCCGTCGTCTCCGAGACGATATAGGACACGCCGTCGCCGGCAAGCTCGGCCAGATGGCTGTCGGCGACGCCGTGGCCAAGCAGCACCACGACATGGTCGCCGCCGATGTCCGACTTGGAAAAGTGGAGCTTGCCCGAGGCATCGAACGCCACGGCGAAGCGGCCCACGTCGCGTCGGGCGAAATGATGCGGCCGCTTGACTTTGCCGGCATGCGCCGGCGGGTGCGCGTCGGCCTTGCTCATCTCGGCCATGGTGACACGGCCGACGATCCAGGCGTCGCCTTCGAGATCCCCGTGGACCTGTTCATAGACGCCTGACCATTCGGCCCGGGTTCCGTCCGTGCTTGTGGTGTAGCGGCTCGGATGGAGACTGCCATCAAGCGATGCGAGCATATGGCAGATGATGTGCGGTTTCATGCAGTTCTCCAACTCATGGGCTTTTGAAAATTCAGGTCCTGTTGTCGTGCGTCCCGTCGGCATTGCGCCTCGTCGTCTTGAGTGACCACCTCAAGCCGCCTCAAGCTCCATCACTTTCTCGGCAGCCTTCGCGAGAAACCCGGACCGGGTATAGCCATGGGCTTCGGCAAAGGCATCAATCCGTTGGAGAACGTCGTCCGGCAACGTCACGTTGATACGCACGGTCTTCCTCGCCTCGGTCTTGGCCGCGACGAGGATTGCAACACCGTCACGATTAACGGCGTCCGCCATCACAGCTTCCAAACTGGAAGGCTCCGGAATTGCATCGCCATCCTCGATCAAGCCTTCGATATGGAGGGCGAGGGCCTCTTCAGCCATCAGCCGCGCTTCATCCAGATTCTTGCCCGCGGTAATCACGCCCGGGAAGTCAGGGAAAGACACGCCGAAGTCGCTGCCGGCATCCCTATGGATTAGTCCGATATACTGCTTCATGTCCGTCACCTCAGTTTCAGTCCTGCCTGCTTTTCGATGCTGCGCAGAGTGCCTGTCGGGATATCGCGCTTGGGGTGAGGAACGGTGACCCGCCCTTGCTTGTCGCGGTGTTTGAACTGCGCATGACTACCTTTTCGGGCAACCTCGAACCAACCATCAGCTTGCAGCAGGCGGATAATCTCGGCACTAGTCATGTGTATTTATACACATTGAAAGGCAGGATTTCAACAAGGGCGTGAAAACGGCACTCCCGCTTTCCGGCTCGAACCGCCGAAGGATACCCCACAATCCAAAATTCAGACAATTCCGATAATTCACGATCGGGCACTGTTATATCGATGTTGCACAGATGGTTGACCCTGGGTTAGCATCCTCTTGCTGACGCCGATCGGAGGAATTTTAAGCGGCGGTCGGCTGGAGCGGCATGCGCCACCGGGCGCAAGGAGGATGCTCCAACACTTTGAACCGACGCATGATCCTTCCTGAAACCGGTCCCGGTTTCCGGGGCCGTGCGTTCTTGTGGAGGAGGATCACCCATGAACAGACGTGAATTCCTGATGACGTCCGTGGCCGCGGGCGCCTTGGTGCTGGCCGCACGTTCGGCGTTCGCCGAGGACAAGCTGACCATATTGGGCTCGGTGCCCAATCTCGGCTTTCCGTTCTTCGTGCACATGCTGAACGAGATCAAGGCCGAGGCGCAGGCTCAAGGGGTCAACCTGACCGAGAGCGACGGCCAGAATTCGGCCACCAAGCAGACCGCCGATATCGAGGCGGCGCTGGTGCAGAAGGTCAATGCCATCGTCATTTCGCCGCTCGACGTCAACGCTCTGGCGCCGGCCATCGAGGAAGCGGTGAAGGCCGGTGTTCCCGTGGTGACGATCGACCGCCGCGTCGATGGCGTCCAGGGCATCCTTGCCCATGTCGGCGCCGACAACGTCAAGGGCGGCGAGGCGGAAGCGCAGGCCGTGGTGGCGGCATTCCCCAATGGCGCCAAGCTGTTCCACCTGCAGGGCCAGCCGGGCGCGGGCCCGGCGATCGACCGCAACAAGGGCGTGCACAATGTGCTCGATCCCGTGAAGGACAAGTACCAGATCATCTTCGAGCAGACCGCCAACTTCGCCCGCGCCGAGGCGCTGTCGGTGACGGAAGCCGGCCTTGCCGCCAACGGCAAGCCGGACGCCATCATCTGCGCCAATGACGACATGGCGCTCGGCGCGCTCGAAGCCTGTGCCGCGCGCAATTTCACCGACGTCAAGATCTACGGCTTCGACGCGCTGCCGGAAGCGCTGGTGGCCGTGCGCGACGGCAAGCTCGCCGGCACGGTCGAGCAGTTCCCCGGCCAGCAGTCGCGCACCGCCGTGCAGATCGCGGTCGCCTACGCCAAGAGCAAGACCGAGCCGAAGGAGAAACTGGTGCTGCTGACGCCGATCGTCATCGGCAAGGACAATCTCGACAAGGCCGAGAGGCTGAACGAGACGAAGTAGGGGCGCCATAATGGGCAGGCTGGCGAGGTGATGTCCTGCGAGCAGGACCAATCGCCGACATTGGCGCTGCCCCTCATCCGCCTGCCGGCACCTTCTCCCCGTATAGTGACGGGGAGAAGGGAGAAGCTCCTGCGCTGGCGCCCCC